>JASFFK010000261.1:0-3626 GCA_050124335.1 Chromatiales bacterium
AAGAGCCAGAAGTAGACGATAGCGTGCAGCGTCCAGGAAAACAGCGTGCGCGCCAGGCCGACATCGACCGTGTCGGAAATGCCCAGAGACCAGGGGATCAGCTGGAACAATACCTCGAGTGTGACGCCCAGGCTCGTGATGAACCACATGATGGCGTTGGCGACCGTGCCGTACATTGCCAGGGGTACCGTCTCGCCCGGATTTTCCTTCTTCCAGACATGCATGGACATGACCATGACCAGGCACCAGAACCAGGAACCGACAACCAGCATGGCGGCACCGATATAGAAGGCCGGATTCGCACGCAGTGGCGGGTAGAAGGTATAGAGCACGGAGGCATTGCCGGTCAGCAGTGGCACTGCTGCAATCAGTACGCCGGCCAGTGCGAGCCAGAAACCGATCCAGCCGAGACTCTTGCCCCACAGCTCGCGTTTCAGGCTGGTGGTTGCCGTGTAGTAACCGTAACCCATGACAAGGAAGGTGGTGAGGACAAAGCCCATGAGTACGCCGTGTGTCGAGACCGACGCGAAGTAGACTTCGGGAATCATGATCTCGGGGATGAGGTCGATACGCTGGACGACCTGGTAGAGACCCATGAGGACCGCTGCCAGGAAAGCGATAAAACCGACCCACATGCTGGCCAGGCTCAAACCTGCTGCATTGTCTTTCATCAGTTGGTCCCTCCTGCGATTTTCTCGACAACATTCAGGCGCGACCACATGCTGTCATGACCCAACCCGCAGTATTCGTTACAGAGAAAGGAAAACTTGCCGGTTTTCGGGAAAGTGGTCGTGAACTCGGAGACGTAGCCGGGCACGATCATGGATGCCGCGTTGGTGTAGGGCACATGCACCCCGTGCAGCACATCGGCGCTTGCAATACGGAATTTGACCTGCGTATCGACGGGCACTTCGATGACCGGCGGGAAAAAGCCGTAACGCGCCGCGACCATGGTGACTGTCAAAGTACCATCGCCATTGTCCTTGACGCCGAGATTATCCTCTGCAAACTCCTCGGTCAGGTGCAGACGCGAGGAATCGATGGTTTCGACATTGCTCGGCGGATGCATGTTGTTGGTGAGTGCATAAAGTCCGAGAATGCCGCCCATGACGAACGCCAGCAAGAGTGAAATCCAGACCCAGCGTCTCTCGAGAGGGTCTTCACAAATAGCAATTAATGGATCACGCATTTTCTAATTCCTCACTGGATCGGACCATGGGACATGAACCTGACGAAGAACAGGAATGCCCAGGCAGCTGTGAAAAGTGCGGCGAAAACGAGAAGCAGCGCAAAGGTCCCTTTCGGGAGGCTGTGCAGGATTTTCTCTTCTTCTTCGGGTGTCAGCTGATTCATTTCTACCTTCCTCGATAACGTCACATGATGACACTGGGTGCATGCGGGCTGGCAGATCGCTCGCCGCAAACACCAGACATGGATATAGACAGGCAGGAGAAACCGGGCACAAGAAAAGACACAAGCTTCAGCTGAAACGGTTTGCGTTCAGGAAGCCTGACTGTACTGGTTGATGCAGGTGTTACCCTGCGGGTCCCTCGGTCCTGTTATTGTCATTGCTCTTTTTGTTGTTTTTATTTTTGATAACTATATCCATTGGTTAACAGCCGGCGCAACAAGAAAATCGCACCCGGAACGAACGCAGAGAGAGGCACAAATTCTGTTTTACCGGGACCGGGGCAAAAGCAGATCACGGCATGGCTGTCCGGGACAAACGGCGTTGTCTGTTATTGATTGTTTGCCAGACACATAATGCTCAGGAACATATCCGAAAGGAGCTTGATACGGGCGAGGGGCACAACCCCTCGCCTTCATCGCCGGTCAATCAGGACTCAACCGTTTCTTGCCCTCCTTTGCCTTGCATGGAGAAGAAGCAGGATGGCTGCGAGAAAAATGATCTCGATGCCCATTGCGCCCCCGCCGTGAGACGCACCCCCTCCATATGACGCGCGCGGCGTTGAAGAGATCGGCGCATGTGCATCGACGCGCCGGTTCTGCACCGGCGCTGATGCGCGCTGCGAAGCGGCTGCCTGCTCCATCTGGCGGCGGTCGCGGTTGCGACGCTCGATACCACGAGCCTCAAACTGCTCCTCGCGCATGACAACCATCGAGGTGTGATCGGTCACCAGACCATGCTCGACAGCGAGTCCGACAATGGCATCGCGTGAATCGTCATCGGCGCCAAGGTAGTCGATACGGTCCTGCAACTCGCGGATTTTCGCGTATGCCCAGAGACGCTCGATTTCAGGATTGCCTGTCTCCACCGCAGGAAAGGAGAAGCTGGTTGCATAGCGCTTCTCCTGCCCTGAGATCTTGCCGGCCAGGGAGAGGTCTGCCGTGCCATCGCCAAAGTAATGACCGAGCACCACGAGTTGCTCACCACGATAGAGCGATTGCGGCGTTGCCGGTGTGAGGTCCGCTACCCTGATGCCACGTATTTGCAGGGCGAGATCGTGCAGTGCCTCGTGAGAGACCTTGCTCGTAAACTCCATGAGCTTGCCGGCGATATCGTCGCTGCTGGAGACGCTCACGGCCAAACCGTTCGAGACCTGCGCCATCGCTTCGAGCAGCGGGCGGTTACTGCCGTTGCCCATGACAGCCGTGAAAAGACGCACATCATGCTGTTTCATGAGATCGATGAAGTCACGCCTGTGAGTCACTCCGACATTGGCTTCTCCGTCCGTGACGAGCACGATGGCACTCGTTCTGTCGGCATCGAGGCTGTCGAGTCCTCTCTCAAGACCGGCGAAGAGATTGGTACCACCACCCACGGATGAGGCCGCAAGCCTGTCGCTCCACAGGGTGATCTCTTCCGGCGTGGCACTGATCCAGCCCGGGGTCAGTTCGCTCGCATTGTTGTTGAAGCGTATGAAACGAAACCTGTCGTTTGTGCCCAGCCGGCCGAGCGCGCGTTGCACGCCATCGACGAGTGTCTGGTACTTGCCCCGCATGGATCCGGACATATCGAGCACGAAGACCCAGTCACGCCCCACAGCAATTGGCGCAAGGTCGTCGCCGGGCGTCAGGGTCAGCATGAATGTGCCACGCTCTTTACCGGGCTCACGATAGCTGACGAGATCGACCGAACCCGGCAAGCCCTCTTTCAGGCGCCAGTAGACAACGATGTCACGGTCGAGACGCATCGGCTGCTGTTGCTGTCCGGACTTCAGCCCGGGGCCGGAATCATCTTTAGCGGCACCGCCTTCTGAAGCTTGCACGATCTCCGCCGTCCACTGCTGTTCACCGTGATTCGTGATCACCGCTTGCGGATGCTGCGGAAGACGCAGCGCGGTGACGGGATAGCCCGAACGCAGCTTCAGACTGAAGGAGAAATCCTCCTGCACAACGGGATCGTTGTTCCAGAAGGCGAGCGCCCTGTCGTCCGTCTCGCCATCCTCGAGTGGATAGACATAACGGCCGATACCGGTATCGATGTGTGCAGGCTGCATGTAGACGAGACGGATACGCGTCTCGCTGCCGGCGCGCACCGGCGAGACCGAAACCTCGAAGCGGTAGTGCTGCTGTTTCTCGGTGATGCCCGCCTCGCGGCCCGCGGACTTCTCCTCCTCGTAGAGTCGGCGCGCCTCCTGGCGCTCGAAGACTTCCCCGGTAAC
>JASFFK010000262.1:0-3625 GCA_050124335.1 Chromatiales bacterium
GTCGACCGTATGGTCCGAGCTGCTGACCGACATGGAGTACTACAAGGGTCGTTGTTACCGCATCGAAGACGTGCCAGGCGACAGCGAGTCTTTCTATGCCTTCATCGCATACCCGATCGATCTCTTCGAAGAGGGTTCCGTCGTCAACGTTCTGACCTCGCTGGTCGGTAACGTCTTCGGCTTCAAGGCCCTGCGTCACCTGCGCCTGGAAGATATCCGCTTCCCGATGGCCTACATCAAGACCTGTGGCGGACCGCCTGCCGGTATCGCGCTCGAGCGTGACCGCCTGTCGAAATACGGTCGTCCGATGCTCGGCGCTACCATCAAGCCGAAGCTTGGCCTTTCTGCCAAGAACTACGGCCGTGCCGTTTACGAATGTCTGCGCGGCGGTCTGGATATGACCAAGGACGACGAGAACGTCAACTCCCAGCCTTTCATGCGCTGGCGTGATCGTTTCGAATTTGTCGGTGAGGCCATCCAGAAGGCTGAGCAGGAAACCGGTGAGAAGAAAGGTCATTACCTGAACGTTACCGCTGCAACACCTGAAGAGATGTACAAGCGCGCCGAGTTCGCCAAGGAAGTCGGTTCGCCGATCCTGATGCACGACTTCCTGACCGGTGGCTTCACTGCCAATACCGGACTTGCCAACTGGTGTCGTGAGAATGGCATGCTGCTGCACATCCACCGTGCCATGCACGCTGTCATCGACCGTCATCCGAAGCACGGTATCCACTTCCGCGTACTGGCCAAGTGTCTGCGTCTCTCCGGTGGCGACCACCTCCACACAGGAACAGTCGTCGGCAAGCTCGAGGGTGACCGTCAGTCCACGCTGGGCTTCGTTGACCAGCTGCGTGAATCTTTCGTTCCTGAAGATCGCTCTCGCGGTGTCTTCTTCGACCAGGACTGGGGCTCCATGCCGGGCGTCTTCGCCGTCGCTTCCGGTGGTATCCACATCTGGCACATGCCGGCACTGGTCACCATCTTCGGTGATGACTCCATGCTGCAGTTCGGTGGTGGTACACAGGGTCACCCTTGGGGCAACGCTGCAGGCGCAGCCGCCAACCGTGTCGCTCTGGAAGCATCCGTCAAGGCGCGTAACGAAGGCCGCGAGATCGAGAAAGAGGCTCGTGACATCCTTACAGAGGCTGCCAAGCACAGCCCTGAACTGGCGATCGCCATGGAGACGTGGAAAGAGATCAAGTTCGAGTTCGACACCGTGGACAAGCTGGACGTCAGCTGATCAAGCCGTCCTGAAGCCACTCAGTAACAGATACAGAAAGAGGATATAGCTATGTCATACAGCCACGAAGTCGGCGATTACCAGACCGCGCAAACGCTGGAAACTTTCGGTTTCCTGCCCAAACTGACTCAGGACGAAGTCTATGACCAGATCGCGTACCTGATTGCCCAGGGCCTGACGCCTGCCATCGAGCACGAGCAGCCTGCCAACGCCAGCCACCACTACTGGACAATGTGGAAGCTGCCGTTCTTCGGCGAGACCGACCTGAACGCAGTTGTCTCGGAAATCGATGCATGCCGTCGTGCCTACCCGGACCACCACGTGCGTCTGATCGGCTACGACAACTACACCCAGAGCCAGGGCGTCTGCTTCGTCGTCCATGAGGGCCGTTCCTGATCGGGTCAGGCTCCAAGGGCGGGCCGCCCTCGGGCGGCCCCGAACCAAAACGTTGACAAGACGGAATTACAATGGCTGTAAACAGTAACGCAAACAGTGCAAGGGCTGTGGCGCTCGAAAGACGCAAGGCTATGTCGCAAGGCGGCAAGGCAGCACTTGGCGGCAAGTCCAATGCAGCACCATCGCGTCCTGCTGCAACGTCACCCGCAACGACGGGTTCGGCGGCAACGCGCAGGCCAGCTCGTCCGGCAACACCCTCGGGAAGCAGTGCTCGCGAAGCATCACTCGAGCGTCGCAAGGCGATGTCGACCCGTGGCAAGTCTGCCGTTCACAGCGGCGATCGCACCCGTACGGCGGAAGACGTCCCCGGTGGATCCATGGATGCCGCCAACGTCACTCCGGCAGACGATCGCAAGAAAGGCGATTGCGGCTGCGGATGCGGTGGCAAAGGCGACTGCAACGACAACAAGCCGGTTGAGTCACCGACTGTAGCCACCAACCGTCCACGCAATCATCGTGCGCCGCGCAAGGCGATTGCCCAGAATCCCAGCAAGGCTACAGCACTGGCTCGCCGTCGCGCGCAATCCACGCGTGGCAAGGCGGGCATCAGTAGCAGCGGCATGTCCGAGGCACAAACTGCCAGGGCAGCCAATCCGCAACTTTCCGGACGCGAACTGGCGCAAGCCCTGCGCGAGCAACGCAGCAAGCGCGGTTCCTCCGGACAGAAAAAGTCGGCACCGACCGGCCGTCGCCGCAAGGCGAAAGAAAACGCTCCGGGGGCTGCAAGTGATCAGCCCTGGAAAGTCGGCGCCAGTGAAACCGTTAGCGGACAGACCGTCACCGGCACCATGGTCGGTCGCGATGTCTCCGTCACTGGCGATGAGGCAAGCACCTGCCGCGCCATTACCGGAACGGAGTACATGGGTGCTGATATCTTTCGCGAGTTCTGCCAGGCGGACCCGAAAGCCCCGTCATCGAGAAAAGTCGCAGTGACTTCCACGTCGCACGGAAACCCTGTCACAGGCAACCAGCTTGGCCGCGCCAGCAAGGTGACAGGTAACGAACCAGGCACGTGCAAGAACGTGACAGGCGACGAGTACATCAGCGCTGAACAGCAGCAGAGCTACTGCGGCGAGTTCGCGCAGAAATCACCGCGCAAGCCATCCATGGCCGAGACCATGAAAGGCAAGGGCGTCACAGGCGACCAGGTTGGCCGTTCCGAGAAGGTCACGGGTGACGAACCCGGCATGAACCGCGTGCTGACCGGTACCCAGTACACGGCGCCACAGGATATCGGCGGAGCCCCTGCGAAGGTTGGCAAGAGCCACACCCTGCGTGGCGGTTCGGTTACCGGAACAATGGTCGGCCGCCGCGAGCGCATGACTGGCGATGAGGCAGGCAGCTGCCGCAACATCACCGGTGATGACTACATCGGCGAGGAGCAGTTCACCAGTTTCTGCTCGACCAGGCCCGAGCCACAGGACCGCAAGGTGGGTGTCTCCAAAACGTCTGGTGGCGAATCTGTCACCGGCAGTATGACCGGGCGCTCTTCCAAGGTAACGGGTGATGAGCCCGGTACCTGCAAGGCTGTAACCGGTACGCCCTATGCCGGCAGCGAACAACTCGATGCCTACTGTGAAGCGCCTGTGGCAGATGCTGCAAAAAAGCGCACGGCTCCAAGCCGCCGGAAATTCGGCGCGCAAATGACAGGACAACAGCCCTCCGTCGGCGGTCGTATGACCGGTGATGAAAAAGGCGCCTGCGAAACCGTCAGCGGTACTCCGTATGTCGGTGCTGATCAGGTCGCCGAGGCTTGTCCTGCAACGGCTTCGGAGCCTGGCAGCGCAGACTTTCCACGCCCGATCGATGGAACCCCCTGGTCTGATTTCAGCACGGGCGGCCCATCGCATGCATCCAGGCAGCCGGCACATCGCAGTCATGTTACAGGCTCGCAATACGAAAACAGCAGCCATATCACCGGGCCGTTCG
>JASFFK010000263.1:0-3616 GCA_050124335.1 Chromatiales bacterium
CATTGTCCGTCACACCCAGGACCCCGTCGACTGAACAGGAAGGAATTAACACGATGTACTACACAATCATCGCGGAGGATGCTCCGCAATCTCTCGAACGGCGTCTGGCTGCACGTCCTGACCATCTCAAACGCCTCGAGGCGCTTCGCAATGATGGCCGCCTGCTGACAGCGGGTCCGAACCCGTCCGTTGACAGCGAGGATCCGGGAAATGCGGGTTTCACGGGCAGCCTGATCATCGCCGAGTTCGCATCCCTCGAGGAAGCAATTGACTGGGCCGAAGACGATCCTTATCGACATGCGGGCGTCTATGCCAGCGTGACTGTCAAACCCTACAAAAAGGTATTCTGATGAAAAAAATGATGACACTCCTGCTTCTCCTTCTGTCCATCGGGACACAGGCAGAGGAGCAGCAAAACGATGAACTCAACAAGGTCATCATGACAATCAACGACGAGCCGGTCACCATCTCTGACATGGTCGCCTATGCCAACCTCAGGAGCGACATGCCGCTGTCTGAAGATCCGGTGGAGGCCCAGAACCAGATTCTCAATGAAATGCTCACAACCATCCTGCTGAGTCAGGAAGCTGGCAAGCAGGGACTTGCAGATGACATGCAGACCGCACGTAATCTGAAACTCACGCGCATGATCGTCCTCAGGGATGCGCTCATCGAGCGCATGATGAACAACCAGACCGTCACAGAGGAAGAGATCAGGAAGTCCTATAACGAGAACTATTCGACCGAGCCGGAGATCCGCTACCTGGTCAGGCATATTCTCGTCGAGGATGCTGAAAAAGCAGAGGAGATCATCAAACAACTCGACCAGGGGGCAACTTTCGAGGAACTTGCTAAAGAGCACTCGACCGGGCCGACTGGCCCCGAGGGCGGATCGCTGGGCTGGATCTCACCGGAGATTGTCGTACAGCCTTTTGCTGAAGCGATACAGAAACTCGAAAAAGAGCAATACACAGAGAAACCCGTTCAGACACAATTCGGCTGGCATGTCATCCTGCTCGAAGATGTACAGGAGGTCGAGAGCGTGGAACCGCCGGCTTTCGAGACAGTCCAAGCCGTGCTTGAACAACAGCTCAGGGCCGCCAGGGTGCAATCCGAGATTCAGCGACTTCGTGAAATGGTGAAAATCGAGACACCCGAGGAATCGATGATACAGATCAACGAGGCGGAAGAGACGGAAAAACAGGAATAATCATCTAGAAAACAGCCGGAGTAATCCGGCTTTTTCTGTTTTACGGGACTGTGCCTGTTCCTCCTGTGCGGGAAAGCGACGCAATGGATAGTCACACCGCTGGAGCGCGGTCTCGAGCTATGCGCCAGGCAATGAAAAATGTACGATCATCACCTCATGCCATTCAGGCCTTCATGTGACAACTGACGACAGATAAAAACCGATGGAAAAAATCATTCTGATCGTCCCCATGATCCCGGTTCTTTCAGCACTGTTGACACAGCTGTTCTCAGTTCGCCTGGGGCATGAATCCGTGCGGATCAGCATTACCGGAAGCCTGCTGACTTTTGTTCTTAGCCTGGCCACACTCTGGTTTGCACTAACCAGACCTGGTTCTCATGCTGTCAGTATCCCCGAGACACCCGCTCTCCTTCTGCTCGATCCACTCAGCAGTCTCATGGCGACAGTGATTGCCGGCATCAGCCTGATCGTCCACATCTATTCGCGACGGTACATGGCTGATGAAGCCGGTTATTGCCGGTTTTTTATCCTGCTTGACCTGATGACGACATCGCTACTGCTCATGGTCGTCGCTGGTGATCTGCTGACCCTGCTAATCGCATGGCATCTCGTCGGCGTACTGCTCTATTTTCTGCTGGGACACAACACACGAGACAAATCCGCCTGGCGCTATGCATTCTGGACCAAGATCACCTATCGTCTCGGCGATCTGCCACTCGTGATTGCTGCTGCGCTTCTTTACCAGGCATACGGCACCTGGTCATTACCCCTCCTCTTCGAGCAGATCACCGCGCAACCGGATGCACACCAGGTGCTCGGACTGCGACTGCCGGATGTTGTTGCAGCGCTGATCGCCTTTTCCGCCTATGCCCGCTCGGCCCAGTTCCTCGTGCATACCTGGCTGCCCTACACCATGTCCGGCCCGACACCTGTCTCGGCGCTGATGCATGCCGGCATCGTGAATGCCGGCGGATTTATCATCAATCGATTCGCACCTGTCTTTGTGCAAAGCTCGGATGTTCTGCACTGGGTCTTCATCGTTGGTCTGTTCACGGCCGTGATCGGCTCTGTCCTGATGCTGACGCAGAACGACATCAAGAAATCACTCGGTTATTCCACCATGGGCCAGATGGGCTTCATGATCATGGAGTGCGGTATCGGCGCATTTTCGCTGGCGATCTATCACCTCATCGCCCATGGTCTTTTCAAGGGAACTATGTTTCTCGGAGCTGGCAGTGTCATCAACGGCGCACGTAAAAACGACGGTGTCCCGAAGGATGATCTCTATACATTCGTTGTCGAGCGAAAACCGGCAAGGCAACGCCTGCCCTGGCTGACGATGGCAGCCGTGACGCTGGCCGTGCCGGTCTTCATCCTTGTCTCTGCACACTGGCTCATTTCACAGGACTATTTCCAGAAACAGAGCGCTGTTGTTTTGCTTTTCTTCGGCTGGATAACCGGTGCCCAACTCATCTTCTCTACCTACAAAATGGGAACACAGAATATGCGACGCATGGTGATTCTGGCGATCATCTCCTTTGCGGTCGTCGTGCTTGGTTACACATTGATCAGCCATGCCTTCGATCTTTTTCTGTATCCCGATCCGGTCTTTCGTGAACAGCTCTATGCAGCTGCGGACATTCACATCATCTGGTTCGATGCGCTGATCGTACTGATTACCCTTATTATCATTTTCGGCTGGTTCATTACCTTTCTCGCCGACCGCGACGGTGGTCGCAAAAATCGCTACGCAAGCAGCCTCTGGCTGATGTTTTACGCACTCACATCGCGCGAATTCTATTTGCCGCATCTCTACACACTGATGACCCGTCGGCTGCTGCGATTCGCGGAACGTCTCAATGTCTGGCTCAGGTGGATCTGACATGGCAGAAGCTGCGTTCATTCTCCTGACCGGACTCTTTCTGCCACTGTTTCCAATGAGCATGCTGTTCAACTGGCTGCTCGATCGAGCAGCCAATCACTGGCTACGCGCACTTCTCCTGTTGCTCTGGCCACAGATTGGTCTTCTGCTGATGCTGAACCTGGATTTCCAGCCCCCTGACTGGCTGCTGCCATTGGCACTCGCAACCTCGGTACTCTACGCCTTTCGCGTGGTGGCTATCCGTGATGTCGGGCAGTGGTGCGGATTCCTTGCAACTTCCTCATGGGCCATGCTCTGGATCCCTGTTCATGCGAATATCCCCATTCTTCACGTGCAGCTCTATGCACTGGGATTCAGTGTGCCACTGGTCCTGTTGACTTTTCTCGGTTCTGTACTCGAGCAACGGTTCGGCGCTGCCTGTACCGGTTTGTACGGGGGACTGGCCGAATCGATACCCCGCTTTTCGATGATCCTCGTACTGGTCGTTCTGGCGATCATCGCTACGCCGCTATTCCCCTCATTCT
>JASFFK010000264.1:0-3594 GCA_050124335.1 Chromatiales bacterium
AGGCGGTGCAGGCAGCACTTGGCACAGCCATCGCACAGCGCTTCCCACTCATCGCGGTTCATCTCGTCAAGGGGTTTTGTGCGCCAGAAGCCTGGCTCGAGGTCGGGCATGGGGCTGGTGTTGTCTCCAAAAGAACATAGTTTACACGGTTTGCTTCCACAGCCATTGATGCGGATTGCCGGAGTATTTCTACAGACATGTTGCACTTGCCGGTATCCACGATTGTCGTCCTGCGCAGGATGTGTTGAATCTGCACAGACTCTGTAAGGTGTCGGAGATCATTTCTCCATCGGGAGAAATTTTCTCTGATACCGCGTCTCGGGGGACTGAACAGCACAAGTATCAGAGATCATTATCCCGCGGAAAATAATCTCCGACACCCAATGAACCGGGGGCATCAAGCCTTGACGCAGGAACTCGCAGCGCGGGTGAATGATCGCTGAGTCGCCCTTGTTCCTGTCGGTTTCTTTTTTCTTGTTCGAGAGTAAGCCACAGGCCGTCATGGTGATCCCGGGTTGTGAGATTGCCACAGTCGCTTTGCTTCTTCGCAATGACAGCTTTCAGTCGAGAGGATTGCCAGTGTCACTGCGTTTGCTGGCAGCGACACTCCAGGGAACGGAGCAGAGCAGGGGGGGCTTTCTTCGTTTGATACGATGAACGATGGCGATTCTGGCAGTTCACTCTTCAATGACCAGCATTCAGGAGTCAAGTCAAAAGGATTGGCTTCGATTGATCCGGTCTTGACGCCCTTCGTGTTCTTTGTGTCCTTTGTAGTGAGAATGCAGGATGACATTCATCCTGTCTCCACCTCTGTCATCGCCAGCGTCTTTTTCACCGACCCCGCATACGCTATGCTGTCCGCAACGGTACTTTTCTGAATCAAGCAACAACATGCCCCAACCCCTCAGCCTCGCGCGTGCAGCCAAGCTGGCAGGCGTCAAGCGCAGCCAACTCCAGGAAAAGTTGCGCGAAAGCGGCCTGGACATCTTCGAGGGAAAAATTGCCATCGGCGATCTGCTGACACTCTATCCGGATCTCGACCTCGACAGGGATCCGGTCTTCGAGCGCATACAGCGCTTCAAGCACGATGCGCGTCCGAAGCGTGAATACAGTGACGGGTGGGTTCCTGAGCCCGAAGTGCTGCTCGCACGTCTCAAGGAGATGCAGTCAGTGCTCGTGCGGACCAAGGCGTTGTTGAATCGCAACGAGGAAGCCTTCGCGGAGATTACCAGCAGGCTGGAGGACCTTCACGATTCCACCGGCGATACGGCAGCAAAAGAGGCTGTTGAAGGGATTCTTCACTGGCTCGGTAAATTCCTGCATGACAAGCAGCAGCCGCATGACGTCCGCGCGGAGATTTTTGCGCGGGATCTCTTCCTCAAAGTCCTTGCCGCAAAAGTCAGCGTGACACCAAGTGGCCATGAGTATCTCGTCGAGGGACGCGAGAGTCTGCTCGAGGCCGGACTGCGCTCCGGCCTGCACCTGGACTATGGCTGTTCGAGCGGCAACTGCGGTATGTGCAAGTGCAAGGTGCTGTCCGGCAAGGTCGCCACGCTGCGCGAGCATGACTACTTTCTGAGTGAACGTGAAAAACGCGAGGGCTATATCCTGGCCTGCTCGACGACGGCTGTCACAGATGTCGTGATCGAGGCGCATGAGGCGGGAACGCCGAAAGATCTGCCGGAGCAGGAGATTCGCGCTTCCGTTACCGGTATCGAGAGTCTCGGCGAGGGCGGGGCACTGCTGCGCATCACGACACCCCGCTCCAATACACTGCGCTTCATGTCCGGGCAGAGTGTTCTGCTCGTCAGCGAGGATGGTGACGAGGCCGAGTACCACATGGCCTCCTGTGCCTGTGACGGTCGCAAGTTACGATTTTTCATCAGGGACAGGGACGATGCTTTCAGCAGGGCTGTCCTTGAGAAAGCACTGCTCGGCCAGGCGATCACGATCAGGGGGCCATCAGGGGAATTCACGCTCGAGGAAGAGTCGCAAGCGCCCTCGCTCTTCATCGCAGCAGCAGACGGCTACGGCCCTGTACTGAGCAAGGTGGAACAGGAAATCTCGATTGACAATGCCGACCGTATCCATGTGTATCTCATCGATGAGCCTGCCTGGGGTGAGGCATTCGAAAACCGCCTGCGCTCATGGGAGGATGCACTCGATAATTTCGAGGTCACGCGCCTGCCTGCCAGCACCGGAGTATCTGACTTGCGGGCGAGGCTCATGGAAGAGAATCCGGATCTCGGCGAGTGCGATCTCTACCTGGCCGGTCCTGATGACCTGGTGACGCCACTCGCGAGGATCATCGACATGGATCTCAACGCCAGGCACTGCCGCGTTTGCGCGATCCACTAGCCACTTACAGATGAATATGAAAGAGTCGAAACTATGACCAAGCACATCGGAATACTCACCGCTGGCGGCGACAGCCCGGGACTCAATGCCGCGATACGCGGCGCAGGCAAGGCCGGACAGATCAACCATGATATGCGCATCATCGGCTTCAAGGATGGCTTCCGCGGTCTCGTCGAAAACAGGACCATGAGCCTCGACGGGAGCGTGCTATCCGGTATTCTGACCGTCGGTGGCACGATTCTCGGTACCAGTCGCGACAAGCCGCACAAGATGAAAGTGGGCGGCAAGGTGCAGGACATGACCGATGTGATTGTCGAGAACTACGAGGCCAACCATCTCGACGCACTGATCTGTATCGGTGGCGGTGGTACCCAGAAGAACGCACTGGAACTCAAGAACAAGGGACTCAACATCATCACCATGCCGAAGACCATCGACAATGATGTCGGCATGACGGATGTCACCTTCGGTTTCGACACGGCACTCGGCATCGCAACCGAAGCGATTGACCGGCTTCACAGTACGGCGCACAGTCACCATCGCATCATTGTCGTCGAAATCATGGGACACAATTCAGGCTGGCTTGCCCTTGGCTCGGGAATCGCCGGTGGCGCGGATGTCATCCTGATCCCTGAAATCCCCTACAGTCTGGAACTTGCTGCGGAGTCGATTCGTCAGCGTGTCAAGAATGGCAAGAAGTTCAGCATCGTGGCAGTTGCTGAAGGCGCCATGGAGATCGAAGAGGCCAAACGCATTCGCAAGCTTGAAAAGCGCATCCGGGAGTCGGAAGAGAAGAATTCACCCAAGGACCGCAAGAAGGCGAAAAGCGAGCTCAAGCGTATTCACTCCGGGCTTGGTGATCACACACTGAGGCTGGCGCGCCAGCTCGAGGAGCTCACCGGACTCGAGGCGCGTCCCACGATTCTCGGCCACCTGCAGCGTGGTGGTACGCCATCGGCTGCTGACCGTGTTCTCGCTACCAGGCTGGGAACTGCCTGCGCACGCTACATCAGTGAAGGCGTGTCCGGTGTCATGGTCGCGGCGCGTGGCGAGGGCGCGGAACCCGTGCCGCTCGAGCAGGTCGCCGGTAACAAGAAGACAGTGCCGCCAGATCATGCCTGGATCCAGAGTGCGCGCGACGTGGGCGTCTCCCTGGGCGATTGAGGATTTCGCCATCGGGAGCAGAAGTTCCTGCGGGAAGCGCCAGTTTCAGTCGGGCGACAATGCCTCGTCTTC
>JASFFK010000265.1:0-3582 GCA_050124335.1 Chromatiales bacterium
GACTGGCTCTATCACTGGACACTCGATCTGCTGCGACTCTCGCAGGCTGGGGAGTCTGCGATGCGTGACGCTCAATTGATGCAGGCGATTTCCGGCTTGCCACGGCTGCCTGATTCGGTGAAACTTGTGGCATTGCTCGAGAAACTCACCCGTCTCGGTCAGGGTCTCGAGAAGCGCAACCTCAATTACCAGTTGCAGCTCGAGGCATTGTTGATCAGCTACATGGAGTCAGGAAGATGAACGAAGGCAGTGTCGGCCAAAAGATGCTGAACGTCCGTTTCGAAACGGTCGACCAGCTCCATCAAGGCTACATCTCCTTTATCGAGAACGGCGGTATCTTCATCAAGAGCACCGAGGACTACAAGATCGGTGACGAGGTTTTCATGCTGATCACGCTGCCCGACGATACCGAGCGCCATCCTGTCGCAGGCAAAATTGTCTGGATCACCCCGCGTGCGGCGGTCGGGAACCGCGTGCCCGGTATCGGGGTACAGTTCAGCGACCAGGACAAGGGGCGTACCCGCAACAAGATCGAGGGCCTGCTCGAGGGCATCATCGACTCGGACGTGCCGACTTTCACGATGTAGCCCTTCGAGCGATGCATCTCGTCGACTCCCACTGCCACCTCGACAGGGTGGACCTCTCCACTTACGACAACAGTTTCAAAGCCATGCTGGACGCTGCGAGAAGTGCCGGCGTCGAGCATATGCTGTGTGTGAGTATCGACCTCGAAAGCTACCCGGCCATGCTGGAGCTGGTGGACGATCATTCCGGGATTTCCGTTTCAGTCGGGGTACATCCCAATGACCATGACCGTCGTGAGCCGACGGTGGATGAACTCGTCGAACTCGCCGCGCACCCCAGGAACGTTGCCATCGGCGAAACAGGTCTCGATTACTTCCGTTCTGACAGGGAGTCCTGTGACTGGCAGCGCGAACGCTTTCGCACGCATATCCGCGCGGCCAATACCTGCTGCAAGCCGCTCATCATTCACACGCGCGATGCGCGCGAGGACACCATTGCCATTCTCCGCGATGAAGGGGCCGAACAGGCTGGCGGCGTGATGCACTGTTTCACGGAAACATGGGAGATGGCGCAGCAGGCGATGGAACTGGGGTTCTACATCTCCTTCTCCGGCATCGTGACTTTCAAGAACGCCGAAGAGCTGCGTGACGTCGCCATGCGCGTGCCACTCGATCGCATGCTGATCGAGACAGACTCTCCCTATCTCGCACCGACCCCGTTTCGCGGCAAGCCCAACGAGCCGAAATACGTGGGCCGCGTGGCGGAAACCATTGCGGAGCTGCGTGGTATGCAGGCGGGGGAGCTGGCCGCGATCACGCGGGATAACTTCTACAGGCTCTTCACGTCAGCAGGTACAGCACATCAAGACCAGGTTGAGCTTGCCTGAATCAGCCCGGTCTTCAGAAATACAAGTGCGCAATCCGCTTCAGCTGTAGCATCACTACCTGCGGTTTTCCGGCAGGCAAAAGGTTCATTGCAGTGTCTGCAATGGCGACTCAGCCCTGGTCATGCATGGCGCAGCTTCCCTCGAGTCCCTCGGGAATATTGTCGGGGCAGATGCCACACAGTTCATTGCCCGGGACGGCGAAATCAATCTTGCGCGGGTAGGGCAGGTCGAGATTCTCCATGATCTCGACGAACGCCTGCTTGCTCTTGCCACCACCAAGACGCGGGTTGCGCGCCTTCTCCTGCGCCACGGTCGTCACGAAGCGGGATTCATAATCATGGCCCGGATAGACGAGCGTTTCGTCCGGCAAGGAAAAGATCTTGTTATGGATGCTGTTGTAGAGAGTTTCGGCGTTACCGGACTGGAAGTCCGTCCGCCCGCAAGCCTCGATCAGGAGAGCGTCACCGGTGAAAATCATCTTCTGAACAGGCGTATCGAGCAGGTAGGCGTGATGATGGTCGGTATGGCCCGGCGTGAAGAGCGGATTGAGTTCGATACCACCGACGCGGAATGCCTCCCCCTCGCGAATGCCGATATCGCTGCATGAAGCCTGCACCATCGCGGGATAGGCGATCTTGCATTGTGTCTGGCTCTGCAGCCTCCGTGCACCGGTCAGATGATCTGCATGCACATGGGTTTCCAGTGTCGCAGTCAGCTTCAGTCCCATATCCTTGAGCACCTGCAGGTCGCGCTCGACGGTTTCCAGGACCGGATCGATCAGGATCGCTTCACCTGCGGCCGGGTCTGCGATCAGGTAGGTGTAGGTCGAGGAGTCTGACTCGAACAGCTGGCGGAAGAGGATTGGCCCGGAATTCGTGTAGGTGCTTGATGCAGTCATCGGCATCTCCAGTGGCTGTGGTCTCGCTTATGCTGGGTCCATCATCCCATGCGATTTAGCCACGCGGCAATTTCGAAATCCGGGATTTTTCCATGGTCGATTTCCAGCTGCAGCTGAGGGCCGACGTCGAAGAGAAATGCCTGTTTTATGCAGCGCACCCGGCACAAAAGAACACGGGAGGGGGCGATGTCCTCGAGCATCAATTTCGTCGTGCATGTCTCGACAGACCAGGCTGATTACAGGGGTGTCTGTTGCGACATGACCTGGCAAGTGAAGATGCGCTTCGACAAGGCCGTAATCGGCATCCCCTGTCCCCGGCATGATATCCACATCCGGGAACAGAAGGCAGGCTGACATCATCGATCAGTCCATGACCGAATCCTCTCTGTCGCCTTTTCGGATGAAAGGGGTATGATGCCGGGATAGAAGAAGAATCTGCCATCCATCAGATGAGGAGAAAGGCCATGAATTACATCAAGTGGATTTGTCTATCCGCATTGCTGACAGCGCTGTCGCTTCCCGGCATGGCCGTATCAGCCGAGGAAAAGAGCCAGGAAACGACCGAGGTTTCAGAACCGGCTACAGATCAGGCTCAACAGCAGCAGGTGGCAGAAGAGCAGGAAGCGGAAGGTTTCCCGCCCGAACAGATAAGGGAGCTGCTTGCCCCGGTTGCGCTCTATCCCGATGCACTGCTCGCCCAGGTCTTGATGGCAGCCACCTATCCGCTGGACGTCGTCCAGGCCGCCCGCTGGATTCCGGAGAACAGCGACCTGGAAGGCGAGGCGTTGTCGAACGCAGCGGCCGAAGAGCCCTGGGACCCCAGCGTGCAGGCGCTGGTTTTCTTTCCCTCCGTGGTCGAGATGATGAACAAGGATCTCGGCTGGACACAGGATCTTGGCGAGGCCTACCTCGGCCAGGAAGAGGAGGTCCTGGAGACCGTTCAGAGTCTGCGCATGGAAGCCTATGATGCAGGCAACCTCGAGTCGACCAAGGAACAGGAGGTGAAGGTCGAGGATGACATTGTTGTTGTTCAGCCTGCTGATCCTGAAGTTGTTTATGTACCGACCTACAACCCCTCGACAGTCTATACGCAGCCTGTCCAGTCAACCTACTATCCCACTGTCTACAAGGAGACATCCAGCTATGACAGCGGCTCCTTTTTTACCGGTGTGCTTATCGGTGGCCTGCTGACAGCGGCGATCATGTGGGATCGTAATGACTACTGTTGTGGAATCTGGTATGGCGGACCCGGATACTGGGGGCGCCCCGGTTA
>JASFFK010000266.1:0-3579 GCA_050124335.1 Chromatiales bacterium
CACGTTCCAGAGTCGAGGCAGCACCATCGAGATCACCTGAACGACGCTGGTTCTCCGCTTTCTCGAGCAGGGAGGAAGCCGCATTTCCCATCGGTTGCGAGGAGCTTGCCGCAGCGGTGGAAGCATACGCGATCTGTTGACCCGTGACCGGTTCAGTCCCTGCCGGCCCAGAAATAGCGACCTCCGCCCTGGGTGCGCGAGTCGGCGCATCCGGTACGCTAGTGTCTATTGCATCAGGATCGTAAGCCTGACCCTCCCCGGTTTCGAGTTGCGGTTCCTCGACGGCGGAGACCTGCGCGCCGGTACCTCCCGGCATACCGCGATTATAGACCGGTGCAGGTGGACCTGATCGTGTCGTTGTTCCGACACAGCCGGCGAGAAAGACTGCCGCGAGCCCTGTTAAGAATAAGCCTCTGATCTTCACTGAAAAATGCTCCTCAAAAAGCCGCCGAGTCCACCTTCCTTGCTGTCAGATGGCTCTTTTCTGCCACCGCCGGTGTTATCCCGGCGGTTGTTTTCGAAATCAGGGTGTCCCTGTGCGTCCCGGTAACCACCGGTGCCCGTCCAGCCGTCTGCAAACATCTCTTGAATGGGATCGCCATCGCACTGTGATACCTCCAGAGGCGTATACCCTTTCAGAAAGGGCATGCTGACGGGGTCGGCACAGCCGGCACCAGCCAGCATGCCTGTTACCGGGTCGACCATGGCAAGCTCGATGGTTTCGGGCTGTATCAGGCCGAGTGCTTCGGGCTTGAGCGGTTTCATGATATCCGCCCAGACACGCAGCGCACCGCTGGACCCGGTGAGACCCGCGGACTTGTTATCGTCGCGACCGACCCATACCACCGTGACATAGTTGCCAGAGAAGCCGGCAAACCAGCTATCCCTGAGATTGTCCGTTGTTCCGGTCTTGCCTGCAAGATTCAAAGATGGGGGCAATGCGCTCTTCAGATAGGTGGCTGTTCCTGCATTCACAACCTCCTGCATCGCCTTCGTGACGAGGTAGACCGGACCCTCGGGAATCGTCCGCTTGACTGTCAGAGGATAACGCTGCAATGGCTTGCCCTCGTGGTTCATGACTTCGCGAATGGCACGAAGTGGTGCCCGGTAGCCACCGGAAGCAATACTCTGGTAGATCTGCGCGACCTCGAGAGGTGTCATGTTAAGTGCACCGAGCAGCAGCGAGGGCAGCTCTTGAGGTTGTTCACTCATGCCAAGTGCGTGCAGGGTACTGATGACCTTGTCGATACCGACGTCGAGTCCCAGCCGGACGGTTGCGAGGTTGTAGGACTTGGCAAGAGCGCGCTCGAGGGGCACCAGGCCGTGTTCTTTCTTGTCATAGTTCTGCGGTGACCAGCGCTTGCCCGAGCCACTCTGGAGAACGAGCTCGCGATCCTCCAGAGGTGTCGTCAGCGCGTATTTCCAGGGTTCCTGCAGCGCAGCGAGGTAGACCGCCGGCTTGACCAGTGAACCGATCTGGCGCGTTGCATCCAGCGCCCTGTTGAAACCTTCATAGGCAGCCTCTCTCCCGCCGATCACGGCCAGCACCTCGCCATCGAGCGGTGTTGCAATCACAGCACCGACCTCGAGCTTGCCCTGGGGCAGGCGTCTCTGTTTCTCGAGCTCCGTCAGGCGCTCGACCACGTTGGCTTCGGCCGTATTCTGGACCCACGGGTCCATGGTGGTGAAAATGCGGAGGCCCTCGGAGTTGAGATCCTCGGCCTGGTAATCACGGTCAAGTTGGCGCTTGACCAGGTCCATGAATGCCGGATAACGCCCGCCACCGCTGCGTTTCTTCCTCGCGACAAC
This sequence comes from Chromatiales bacterium, assembly GCA_050124335.1. Taxonomy (GTDB): domain Bacteria; phylum Pseudomonadota; class Gammaproteobacteria; order Chromatiales; family Chromatiaceae; genus Sva-25. The sequence continues at coordinate 1,810 of JASFFK010000266.1, forward strand.
CCCGAGTGGTCGCTGCTTGGCAGCATTGGCCAGGCTTTCCGAGATGACGCCCTGTTTACCGAGAATATCCAGCACCAGGTTGCGACGCTCCATGGCCTTTTCGGGATGGCGCCTCGGGTTGTAGTCCGAAGGTGCCTTGATCATGCCGACAAGCAAGGCAATCTGCTCGACCTCGAGCTCATTGACAGGCACGCCGAAAAAGAAATCACTTGCGAGCCCGAATCCATGGATGCCGCGATTGCCATCCTGTCCGAGATAGATCTCGTTGGCATAGGCCGAGAGGATTTCCTGCTTGCTGTAGTGGTATTCGAGAATCAGCGCAATATGCGCTTCCCTGAGCTTGCGCTTGATGCGGCGTTCACGCGTCAGGTAAAGGTTCTTGACGAGCTGCTGCGTGATGGTGCTGCCACCTTCGGTGCGTCCCTTGAAAAGCGTATTGAAAAGCGCACGCAGGGTACCCCGCGGATCGACACCGGCATGGCTGTAGAAACGCCTGTCCTCGATCGCGAGCAGTGTCTGCTCGAGCAGTGTCGGAATCTGCTTGTAGCCGAGGATGATGCGATCCTCGTTGTGGCTTGGGTAGATACTGCCGATCTCCAGCGGCTCGAAACGCACGAGATCGATCTCCTTTCCGCTTCTGCGCTCCCTCAGGGATTCCACCCTGTCATCCCTGAAACGCACATCGAGGGAACGTGGCGGTTCCTCGCCATCCCAGAAGCGGAAGGGACGGCTGTTGACGAAGAGCCTGTTGCCGTTGATGGTCCAGGTGCCGGTTCTGTCAGCCTGCGGGTCCTCGCGATAACCGAGCATTTCGAGCTCTGCCCGGAGGCGCTCACTGGTGACGGGGGCGCCGGAGTAGAGTTCCAGGGAGCGGGCATACACGCGTGCGGGCACAGCCCAGCGCTTGCCCTCGAACTTCTCGGTGACCATGCTCGAGACATGCACCGTGTAGATCGCGAGGGGTATAGACGCGATGATAAGAAGAATCAGCAGGTATTTGAGAAACCTTATAAAAAAAGGAGATTTACGCCTTCGTTTTGCTGATTTCCGGACCTTTTTCCGTTTGCCTCTGGTTGCCATGCTCTCTGTGATAGCCGCAGCTTGCTGATCAGATCCTTGCCCGATCAGTCAGGGAAGGCGTTGCACGTCAGACATTATCCACGATTCTTGGTTCAATCACCAATCAGGTGAGCCTGTGGGGACTCTTCCGTGTTTGAAAAGACTCTTCCTGTTCCGGATCATCCCGGGCAAAAATGCAGCAATTCATCACCTGCAGAGACCCTTTCAACATCCATCATGCAGACGGCTTGCGCCCGGTAACAACATAGACGGGGTCCGAAAAGGGCGACATGCCGCGGTAGCTGTCATCATCCGGCCTCAAGTGCCCCCGCACCGACTCGGTCTGCAAATCATCGAATCCCGTGGCGATATAGTGATCCAGTACCATGCCAATGCGCTCGAAAGGATGCAGTTCAGCCCAGAGGGTCACCACCTTGGTCGGGAACCAGCGCTCCGAGAAGCTGTTGATAAACAGGCCACCCGGCCTGAGTACACGGCGGACTTCGGCAAAGAGATCCGGCGGCGAAGTCAGATATTCGACCGACAGTGAGCAGAGCACGATATCAAAACTGTTATCCTCGAAAGGCAATGCCGCATTCCTGTTCAGATCCTGAACCAGGCGATCCGAGAGCAGGAGGTTGGCATCGAGTTCGTCGCGATTCATCCCGATGCCCGTGACCGAGAGATCGCCGATCGACTCCTCGAGATGCG
>JASFFK010000267.1:0-3577 GCA_050124335.1 Chromatiales bacterium
CCCAGCTGTTGATCCAGGTCTCCGGTCGCGCGGGTCGTGCGGCGAAACCCGGGCGCGTCCTGATACAGACGCGCCATCCAGACAATCCCCTGCTGCAAACACTGATCAGAAAAGGCTACGAAGCTTTTGCACGCGAGGAACTGAACTTGCGGGAGCAGGCAGGCTTTCCGCCATTCAGCCACCAGGTCCTCATACGGGCAGAGGGGCTGGATGCCACCGGAGTCGAGAACTTCATGCTGGAGGCAAGGGAAGTTGCGTTGAAAGAGATGCGGAACATCGAGGTTTACGGTCCCTTGCCGGCACTCGTTGAACGCAAGGCTGGCCACTACCGCTGGCACCTTCTGCTGCAGTCCGTCGACAGGGGTAGCCTGCATCGTCAACTCGACGACTTGCTTGCCTGGCTTATCGACCGGAAACAGGGACGCAAGGTACGCTGGAGCCTGGATAGCGACCCGCAAGAAGTACTCTAGCACGACCGGCATCTCTCTCTTCATCTCTCAGCAAAGCGAGATGACGGAACTCACCTGACCACCAAATGAACAAGCGCAGGCTGGATAGCGGCGATCCCGAAAAAGCGGACAGTCTGCGTTTTCTCCGGGTTCCCCGCCATTTGGTCGGGATAGGCACATTTCAGCATGCGCTTTGCCCCCGCGGGGTGCAAAGGCCTGTCTCCACCTGACATTCCAGCATGCAATAGCACACAGCTTTTTCCTGTCCCGGTGTATCCCTGTAATGAGATACGCACGAGCCGTGTCTTCATCGATAGGCTATAGTCATGAGAAATCTGATCGGAGAAGATGATGAGAACAGCAACTCTTGCCCTGCTGACCGTCGCTGGCTTGCTCGCAGGTTGCGCCACTCCGCCCGGAGAGAGTACGACAAAACCCGCCTGTGACCGCAGGAACTTTGACGAAGTCACGCTGCAGCCGGGCTGCACGGGATACTGCACCAATCAACCGTGCGCCATCCGCTTCAGGCTTCCGCAAAGCGGCGGCCCCTTTGAAATTCATAACCGCTCCTTTATGGCCGGCACCGGAAATGATGACGAAACGGTCTACCTGGGCGGCTACTGGCTCGGGAGCTATATTTTCAAAACCACGAATGCAGCTGGCGAAACCCTCGCACCGGCCTACCTGACGGTCTCTGGCGATCCCTCGGGCGGAAACTAGCTGAAACAAAAAACGGCCCCTGAAGGGCCGTTTTGGTCTCGCAGTCTGACCGTTCTTATCGAGGCAGCGTGGTGTGCCCCATCAGGTACTGGTCGATGGCATGTGCACACTGGCGTCCCTCGCGGATCGCCCAGACGACAAGTGACTGGCCGCGGCGCATGTCACCGGCCGAGAACACCTTGTCGAGCGAGGTGTGATAGGCGTTGTCGCCCTCGGTCTCGCCCCTGACGTTGCCGCGTCCGTCCAGTTCGACACCGAGTTCCTCGATCAACCCTTCGTGAACAGGGTGCACGAAGCCCATGGCCAGGGCCACGAGATCGGCCTTGAGTTCGAATTCGGAGCCTTCAACTTCGCTCATTTGCCAGTGACCCTTCTCGTCCCTGTCCCATGCGACCCTGACACAGGTCAGCGCCTTGACGTTGCCGTTGCCGTCATCGTGGAACGCCTTGGTCGCAACCTGCCACATCCGTTCACAACCCTCTTCCTGGGAAGTCGAAGTACGCATCTTGTTGGGCCAGTCCGGCCAGACAGTGCCCTTGTCTTCCTTCTCGGGCGGGCGCGGCATGATCTCGATCTGCGTGACGCTGGCCGCACCGTGACGGTTGGACGTGCCGATGCAATCGGAGCCCGTGTCACCGCCGCCGATCACGACGACATGCTTGTCCCTGGCAGAGATGACCATCTCCTCGTCATGGATGCGTTGCACCCACTTGGTATTGGCCTTCAGAAAATCCATTGCGAAATAGACACCGTTGAGCTCACGTCCGGGTACAGGCAGGTCGCGGGGTTTCTCAGAACCGCCTGTCAGTGCCACGGCGTCGAACTCCTCCAGCAGTTTCCTGGCCGGAATATCCTTGCCGATGTGCATGTTGGTCTTGAACTGCACACCTTCGGCAGCCATCTGGCGCATGCGGCGATCGATAACGCTCTTGTCGAGCTTGAAATCCGGAATGCCGAAGCGCAGCAGGCCGCCTATGCGCGACTCCTTCTCATATAGGACGACATCATGTCCGGCGCGCGCAAGTTGCTGGGCACAGGCCATTCCGGCAGGACCGGAACCGACCACGGCGACACGCTTGCCGGTGCGATGCTCGGGGATGTCGGGTTTGATCCAGCCCTCTTCCCAGGCCTTGTCAACGATGGAGCACTCGATGGTCTTGATCGTGACCGGCATATCCTCAAGATTCAGGGTGCAGGACTCCTGGCAAGGCGCCGGGCAGATGCGGCCTGTGAACTCGGGAAAATTATTGGTCGAGTGCAGCATGTCACTGGCAGCCTTCCATTCGCCGCGGTAGACCAGGTCATTCCAGTCCGGGATCAGGTTGTCGACCGGACAACCCATATGACAGAAGGGAATGCCGCAGTCCATGCAGCGCGCGCCCTGGTTACGCAAGTCGACATCAGCAAGCGGGATGACGAATTCGCGGAAATTGTTGACACGATCAGCGACAGGCGCATAGGTGCGGTCCTGACGTTCGTATTCCAAGAAACCTGTTGGCTTACCCATGATTCAACTTCCTCACGCAACTTTTGCTTGCTGCTGCGCCTGCATCTCGAGCAGGGCACGGCGATACTCGACAGGCATGACCTTGACGAACTTCGGGAGGTACTCGTCCCACTTCTCGAGAATCTCTTTTGCGACAGCCGATCCTGTGTGCGTCAGGTGATTCTCGATTAACTGGTGCAGGCGGATGGCATCGAAGCGCGTCATATCGTGGCTGACATCGACACGGCCCTTGGTTTCGAGATCACCTCCGAGGTGCTCGAGCTTCTCGAGCGCGTCGTCCTCGGCGGGGATCGGCTCGAGATCGACCTGCGCCATATTGCAGCGCTGTTCGAAGTCTCCATTGCCGTTGAGCACATAGGCGATCCCGCCGGACATGCCGGCAGCGAAATTGCGTCCGGTCGGTCCGAGCACCACGACGATGCCCCCGGTCATGTACTCGCAGCCATGATCCCCGACCCCCTCGACAACGGCGGTGGCTCCCGAGTTACGCACTGCGAAACGCTCGCCGGCGACTCCACGGAAATAACACTCGCCCGAGATGGCGCCGTAGAGCACGGTGTTGCCCACGATTATATTCTCCTCGGCCTTGCCGATCTTCGACTCGGGAGGTGGATAGATGATCAGCTTGCCGCCCGAAAGCCCCTTGCCGACATAATCATTGCCTTCACCGGCGAGACTGATGGTGACGCCTTTCGCAACCCAGGCTCCGAGTGACTGGCCCGCTGTGCCGGTTGCGTTGATCGTAATGGTGTCATCCGGCAGACCGGCATGGCCGTAACGCTCGGCGACCCGCCCGGAGAGCATGGTGCCGAAGGTACGGTTATAGTTGTGGATGCGTGTCTCGATCGTGACCTTTTCACCCTTCTCGAGTGCAGGGCCCGCCTGGCGGATCAGTTCGTGA
>JASFFK010000268.1:0-3544 GCA_050124335.1 Chromatiales bacterium
GTTGTATTACCGAGATCAGCATGGTGATGCAGGATTGGGTACGCCTTGTCGAAACGCCCCTTGCTATAGGCCTGGATACCGGTCTCGAGATCTCTGGCTGCAACACATTCGAGTGAAAAGAAAAGCGATGCAGCTGTCGCCAGTCGGGCGATCGCGCATGCCCTTCGTCTCACGCTGGATGATTGTTGACACCTGTCTGACATGGTTTGAGCCTCTTTATGTATATCTTGCGTTATCTCTTCCAATCCTGTTTGCGCCTGATCCTGAACCAGATCTGTTTGTTTTTTTGCTGCATGGATGCCGGGAAATACCAGTGACGCTCCTTGCTATCCAGCTGCCTTGATTGCAAGTTCAGCAACAGGGTGCGCTGGCTGAGCGATTCAAGCCCATGGATCGCGTATTCACGATCGACATAACTGAAATCGCCGGCGCCCAGCTTTCTGTCCGAGGTACATTCCAGCCTCACCATGGCCTTGTTAATCATTTCCCCTTCGCTGTAATGCCTGACACGAAGGCATCCGTAGAGAATGATGTGGCAGGCGGCTGCACCTGCATGGTCATGCACGGGGAATGGTTGTGATTCATGCAGACCGAGCAAGACAAGACGCGTATTGGTGTCTTCCATGAGGATCCGGGTATAGACGCGCTGTTCCTCATCGGGGGTGAACAACAAGGCTTCCTCGAAAGCGCAAAGGAATGCGTCATTTTTCGGGAATTCGTCGTAATACGCGAAAAGCCTGCTCCTCAGTTCATTCAGCTGCTCTGTAACATGCCCGGGAAACTGTTTGCGCCTTGCTGACGTGGCCTGCCCGGCTGCATGTGACAACTGTTTAGGTTGCATCATTTTCGACTCACTCCCGACGAACATGCCGGCTTTCTCAATGAACTGCATGGAAGTCTAGAAATGAACCGGTTGATTTTGCATCGCCCGGATGTCCTGAAATGCGGCTAAACTTCGGCTTAGCAAAACTGTCCACTCGGCCAATTGGCATAAGGCGATCCGGCGATTACCTTTATAAAGGTACACAATGGACCGGATAACAATGAACGACCTGACGATCACTATGGGGAATCTGGAAGAGCGACGAGAGGATCCTGCCAGCACGCAGGATGAGATGATTGCAGACGAATACCTCAAGGTACTCTCCACACAGGCCTCGCGCGTCCCTGCCCCTGTCCTGATTGCTAACATCATCATTGCCAGCATGGCGGCAAACCACTACCCGGCCTTGACCTGGGGAATCTGGCTCATCACCGTCACGGCAATCCTTGCGATACGCTGGAAGACTCTCACACAGCTTCCCGCAAAGAAAGACATCAACATCAATCAGCGCATGTCAGTCGCCGTCGCGCTGAGCCTTGCCAACGGCCTGGTGCATAGCGCCTCCCTGCTCTTCTTTCCCGAATTCACGCTGGCAGAGCGCTCCATACAGACATTGTTACTCGCCGGGCTTATGACAGGCGCAGTCGGAACCACTGCGGGTCATGTCAGGACCTACATGGCATTTACCCTGCCCGTTATCTCTTCACTGGCAATCGCCTGGGCGATGTTCCCGGTCCCGGGGAGCAATGTATTGATCCAGCTTGGCATCCCGGTGCTGATGCTCTTCCTCGGACTGGTTCTGGTCGGCCTTGCAAAGGAGTATTCCGCTTTTTTTACCGAATCATTTCAGATCCGTAACCAGCAGGTCGAGATGAACGAGAGGCTCCAGGAAGCCCTGGATGACGCCGTCTCTGCCAATGAAGCGAAAACCCGTTTTCTCGCATCCGCGAGTCACGATCTCCGGCAGCCGATTCATGCGCTCTCACTCTTCACAGGCGCACTCATGCGACGCAAGCATAGTGCCGAGACCACTGAGATCCTGTCGCACCTCAACACTGCCGTGGAGAACCTGTCCAGCCAGATGAGCACCTTGCTCGATATGTCAAAACTCGATGCAGGAATCGTGGAAGTCCATCCAGCGCCACTCGATCTGCAAGCCTATCTCGAACAGCTTCGCCTGGAGTTCAGCGCAGAAGCGGCTGAAAAGCAGCTGCATCTCGAGCTGGTCGGCAACCAGCCTGCGCACGTCATCACTGATAGCGAACATTTCGACCGTATCGTGCGCAACCTGCTGTCGAATGCATTGCGTTATACAGAGAAGGGCAGCATCCGCATTGAACTCGTATCCGATGGCAATGACTGGGCGATCACGGTGCGTGACACAGGGCGCGGCATTCCGAAGAGTGAGCAGCAACGCATCTTCGAAGAGTTCTACCAGGTCGACAATCCGCACAGGGACAGAACACAGGGACTAGGGCTCGGACTTGCAATCGTCAAGCGGCTGACCAGTCTTCTCGGGATCCGTGTCGAGCTGGCTTCACAAGAACATGTCGGAACGGCGATTACGCTAAGGCTGGCAAAGCACCAGTATCAGGAAACGAGCCAAGTTGAGAAGGGCCCTCTCATCTCTCTTGAGGGTATTCGCATCCTTTGCGTCGATGATGAAATCGAAGTCCGTGCAGCGCTTGAGGCGCTCCTGAAGGGCATGGGATGCGCTGTTCAGAGTGCCGAAGGAACGGAACAAGCCGTCGCGCACGCGCGTGACGACAGACCGGACATTCTCATCGCCGACCTCCGCCTGGCGCATGATGATGACGGTATCAGGGCTATCAGGGCCGTGCGTGAAATCCATCCGGGACTGCCGGCATTACTGATCACGGGTGATACGGCACCCGACCGGCTCAACCTGGCAATAGAAACAGGCCTCACGCTGCTGCACAAGCCGGTTTCGTCAGAAGAACTGACCCGCGCAATCCATCGAGAACTACATAAACGATAAAGAATGACAGAGACAGAAGGCACCGGGAGACCTGATAACAAGACCCGGTGGCTTTCTAAGGGACTGGAAAGCCTGATCTACGAGAACAGGAAATCCCGAACGGCGTTCTTCGACATCGTCGTGATCGGCAGTGGCTATGGTGGCGCGGTGGCGGCAGCCAGCCTGGCCGGATTGCGACAGCATGGGAAATCACTCTCTCTCTGCGTACTGGAGCGCGGCCGGGAATTCACCCCTGGAGCCTTTCCTGCATCCATGACCGAAGCGCCGACCGAGATGCGCTTTACCCTCCCTGACCGCAACCAGGCAGCCGGCTCACTGGAAGGCCTCTACGACTTCCGGCTCGGCGCTGATCTCAACATCGTGCTCGGGAACGGGCTTGGCGGCGGATCACTCATCAATGCCGGTGTCATGCAGCGGCCCAGGGCAGACGTTTTCGACAGCAACTGGCCAGGGGCGCTGCGCGGTGGTGCAACTCTCGACGGACACTTCCGCCAAGCCGAGGAGCTGCTCGGCGCTCGACAATCCGGCAAATACAACACCATTGAAGAACACGCAGATTGCGCCAAGGTTGCCAAGTTCAAATCCCTCGAGGAACTTGGCAGAGATAAATTCGATGCGGCACCGGTGACGATTGCAATGCAGGATGGCGTCGAGACCAGCGCCGGCATTCCTCTCAAGGCCTGCACGCTCTGCGGGGACTGCGCGAGCGGTTGCAATCATGG
>JASFFK010000269.1:0-3541 GCA_050124335.1 Chromatiales bacterium
GCGGCGAAACTCCTTATGTGCGGCTCGCCTCCCAGCTTTTTGGTGACCGCATGCTGGTCGCCAACGCGACGGGCTGTTCATCGATTTATGGCGGCAACCTGCCCACGACGCCATGGACGACAAACAACGATGGTCGTGGTCCGACATGGAACAACTCGCTGTTCGAGGATAACGCCGAATTCGGTCTCGGTTTCCGGCTCGCGATCGACCAGCATCGCGAGCATGCCGAGGCGCTGCTCAATCAGCTCAGACCGCAGCTCGATACAGAACTTGTCGAGGCACTGCTCAAGGCGCAGCAGGTTGATGAGCCAGGTATCCACGAGCAGCGCGAGCGCGTCGCATCACTGCGGGAGGCACTCGAAAAAATCGATTCCGATGCCGCGAACAAGCTGCACTCCCTCGCGGACTATCTCGTCAAGAAATCGGTCTGGATCATGGGTGGTGACGGCTGGGCCTACGATATCGGCTTCGGAGGACTGGATCATGTCATGGCCTCCGGGCGGGATGTGAACATCCTCGTGCTCGATACCGAGGTCTACTCCAACACGGGTGGCCAGGCCTCCAAGGCGACACCACTCGGCGCAGTCGCCAAGTTTGCGGCCAAGGGACGCCCTGCACTGAAGAAGGACCTGTCGATGATCGCCATGGCCTACGAGAATGTCTACGTGGCACATGTCGCCTTCGGAGCAAAGGACATGCAGACACTGAAAACCTTCATCGAGGCCGAGTCCTACCCGGGCCCGTCCCTGATCATCGCCTACAGCCCCTGTATCGCGCACGGCATCGATCTCAAGGACAACCTCATGCACCAGGAACTTGCCGTCAACTCCGGACACTGGCCGCTGTTCCGTTTCGATCCGCGCCGGCTCGCCTCCGGGCAGAATCCGCTGCAGCTCGATTCCAAAGAGCCCTCGATTCCCTACAGCCAGTTCGCCGACAGCGAGATCCGGTTCAGCATGCTGAGACGCAGCCATCCGGAAGAGGCTGAACACTACATGAAAAAAGCGTCAGAACAGGTGCGTGCCCGTTATCACCACTACAAGCAGCTCGCAGAAATCGACTACGAGAATGAATCCGTTCTCGCCGAACTGCCGGAGGAAGAGTGATGGACCTGACAACGAACTATCTCGGCCTGACCCTGAAGAACCCGGTCGTTCCTTCTGCTTCGCCCCTGTCGAAACATCTCGATACCGCAAAGCGGCTCGAGGATGCCGGCGCCAGCGCGCTGGTGATGTACTCACTCTTCGAGGAGGAGGTTCGCCATGATGACGACATGCTGGACGAGTATTTCTTCCACCAGGATATCGGGCATCTCGAGGCAAGCAGTTACAGACCGCTGCCGGACGATCACCCGTCCGCGATCGACCGATACATCGAGCAGATTCACAAGCTCAAGGAGTCGCTGGAGATTCCGATCGTCGCAAGCCTGAATGGTGTCACGCCGGGTGGCTGGACGGAGCATGCGCAGGAGTTGCAGATCGCCGGTGCGGACGCACTGGAACTCAACATCTACCACGTCAGTGCCGACATCAGTGAAACCGGCAAGCAGGTCGAGAAACGCTATATCGAGGTGCTCAAGGCGATCAAGGAGAAGGTCACGATTCCTGTCGTGGTCAAGCTCTCGCCGCACTTCAGCTCCGTTGCCAACATGGTGTACAAGCTCGAGGAGGCCGGGGCCGACGGTGTCGCCCTCTTCAATCGCTTCTACCAGCCGGGCATCGATCTCGACACACTCGAGGTCACGCGCGAGCTGAGCCTCTCCACGTCCGCCGACGCGCTGCTGTCGATGCGGTGGATCGCGATTTTATACAACCAGGTCAAGCTGACGCTGGCGGCCACGGGGGGCATCCACACTTCGGATGACGCCATGCGGCTTCTGCTGGCGGGCGCCGATGTCACGCACCTCTGCGCAGCGCTGCTACAGAACGGGCCCGGTTACGTCGCGGGCATCCTCTCGGGAATGGAGCGATGGATGGAGCTTTACGAGTATGAATCCGTCGATCAACTCAAGGGCTCGGTCTGCCGTGATCACGCCAGTGACCCGTCGGCTTACGAGCGCGCGAATTACATCGAAATGCTGAAACAGTATTGACAGGAAACCGGCGGGATGGTCCCGCCGGTGAATGTCAAAGACCGCTCTTGAGGCTCGCCTCGATGAACTGGTCGAGATCGCCGTCGAGGACGGCCTGTGTATTCGAAGTCTCGACGCTGGTGCGCAGGTCCTTGATGCGCGACTGGTCAAGCACGTAGGAACGTATCTGGCTGCCCCAGCCGATATCCGACTTGGACTCCTCGAGTGCCTGCTGGGTCTCGTTGCGTTTCAGCATCTCGAGCTCGTAGAGCTTTGCCTTGAGCTGCTTCATCGCCTGATCCTTGTTCTGGTGCTGGGATCGGCCATTCTGGCACTGGACCACGACACCCGTCGGATTGTGCGTGATCCGTACCGCGGACTCTGTCTTGTTGACATGCTGGCCGCCGGCACCAGATGCGCGATAGACATCGATACGTAGATCGCTCGGGTCAATCTCGATTTCGAAGGAGTCATCGACCTCCGGAGAGACGAAAACGGCGGAGAAAGAGGTGTGGCGACGGTTGCCCGAATCGAACGGCGACTTGCGCACAAGGCGATGCACGCCTGTCTCGGTCCGCAACCAGCCGAAGGCATGGTCACCCTCGAAACGGATCGTTGCCGACTTGATACCGGCAACATCACCGGGGCTCGCCTCCATGAGCTCGGTCTTGAAGCCATGCGACTCACCCCAGCGCAGGTACATGCGCAAGAGCATCTCGGCCCAGTCCTGCGCCTCGGTGCCGCCCGATCCGGCCTGGATGTCGAGGAAGGCGTTACTGGCATCCATCTCACCCGAGAACATCCGCTGGAACTCCAGCTCGGAAACCTTTTTCTCGGTTATGGCGATGTCATCGGCGATCGCGCTGACCGTCTCCTCATCGTTCTCCTCGACAGCCATCTCGAGAAGGTCGCCCGCATCCTCGAGGACCGCCGTGATCTCCTCGATCTTCTCGACGACATTTTCGAGTTGCGAGCGCTCCCTGCCTAGTGCCTGGGCTCGCTCCGGGTCATTCCAGACATCAGGGTCCTCCAGTTCACCAAGGACTTCCTCGAGCCGTTCTTTCTTGCCGGCATAGTCAAAGATACCCCCTGAGGGCATCGAGGCGGTCCCTCTGGTCGGCGATGGAATTGGTGATTGGATTGATGTCCTGCATGGCGTTCTGTCATTGGATCCGAAGGGGCGAAATTGTATGCGATTCAGCAGAGATGCGCCAACCCCGGAGGAGCGAAACAGACGTCCCGACAGCGTCATATCGCCCTGCCCTTGTCACGTGTGTTGTTGACTCGAATGACTCAGGCAAGTACCGACGTCGGCGGCTCGATGAGCATGGCATCACCGTAGCTGAAGAAGCGGTAGCGCTGCTCCACAGCATGTCTGTAGGCACGCATCATGGTGTCGTAACCGCCGAACGCGCAAACGAGCATCATCAGCGTCGATTCAGGGAGGTGGAAATTGGTCAGCATCATGTC
>JASFFK010000270.1:0-3536 GCA_050124335.1 Chromatiales bacterium
TGAACTCGGTAATCTTGCGCCGCCCTTCGTCGGCATTGCCGTCACCAATTGTTCGTTGCAGGTCAAGCCAGGCAACATTGCTGGAGACGGAGATCATTTCAGCCAGCTTCTGCAATTCCCTGTCGCTGAGCTGGCCATCACGCTCTGCAAGCAGTGTCGCACCAACGAAGATTTTCGAGACCGAGGCACCAAACATTTTCATGTCCGCACTGAGACTCTGATCGATGACCTTGCCGGTATCAAGATTTCGCAATACCCACTGGACTGGCGCATCCTCGAGAGTCTTGCCTTCCTCGTAAAGAGTCTCGAACTCTTTCTGTTTTCGTTCTGTGAATGCAGCACCGCGCCCCGTGATAAGCGAGAGTTTGCGCCCCTTGACAGAGAGATGATCCAGGCGTTTTCCGTTAGGCAAATCAAGAAATTCCCGGCCCGCGTCTGGTGATGGCAACGGGGCATTCTCATACTGGATCTTCTGGAAGAAATTTGGCGCCTGGCCACCATCTTTTGCAACAGCCGCCAGAGAGGTGAAAAGAGCAAGGACAAAAACCGTCTTTTGCATGGGTACTACCTATTTTGATACAACATATCTTATCTTTGACCCCGAAAAAAAGGAAATAGTTCCATATAGAACGGGTAGTGATGGCAAAATCAGGCTAATTTGGTATTTTTTATCTCCATGCGTGGCTTGATTTATTTTTACTACTGCAGTTTGCCAACAAATTCTCCCAACTCCGGGAGCTAGTGAGTTAAGTGCTGCCATTCGGTTTTGACTGGAACTCTCCGGCCAACAGGAAGCAGCAGGCCGACAGGATGCAGAAGAGCCCCCCACTTGATGTGTTTGCTGGAGTTGATAGGATTGACTGCAAGGACTCTGAAAAAAACCAGTCCGCTGTCAACATGGCCAGCTTCCCCACGAGGAGAATCAGGTGTCATCGATCGAGCAGAATCTGGATACACCCAAACCCGCAGCCCCGGCTGTTCTCCGGGAACTTGCCGATCTGGCCGGGATAACCTTCAACGGCAATGCGCCCTGGGATATCCAGGTGCACGATACGGATGTCTACGAACACCTGCTCACCACCGGTTCCCTGGGGTTTGGCGAGGACTATATGAACGGACTCTGGGACTGTTATGCCCTGGACGAATTCTTCGAGAGAGTCATGCGTGTCCGCCTGGATATGAAAATCCTGGGGCTGCAAAAAGTGCGGCTCATCATCAGCATTCTGCGATCGCGCCTGCTGAACCTCCAGTCTCACGAAAGAGCCTTCCAGGTAGGCGAAGAGCATTACGACACAGGCAATGACATCTTCGAGGCGATGCTCGATCCAACCATGAGTTACTCCTGCGGTTATTGGGAAAAGGCCAATTCACTCGAGGAAGCACAAATCGCAAAGCTCGACATGATCTGCCGAAAACTCCGGCTGGCAGAAGGGGATAAGGTCCTCGAGATCGGTTGCGGATGGGGCGGTTTTGCCCGCTATGCCGCGGAAAATTACGGCGTCGAAGTCCTCGGCGTGACCGTCTCCAGAGAGCAGCAAGAACTCGCGATCGCGCATTGCCGCGGACTACCGGTTAGCATCGAACTCATGGATTACCGTGATATCACGGGGCAATTCGACAAGGTCGTCTCCATCGGCATGTTTGAGCATGTCGGCACGAAAAACTACAGGACCTACTTTCATACCGTGCTTAACGCCCTGAAGGACGAAGGCCTCTTTCTGCTGCATACCATCGGCTCTAATATGACAGTGTCCACAGTCGATCCCTGGATTGACAAGTACATCTTCCCGAATGGCAAGCTGCCATCCGCCAGGGAGATCACGACGGCTGCTGAAGGCGTGTTCCTCATCGAGGACTGGCACAACTTCGGTCAGGATTATGACCGCACCCTGATGGCATGGTGGGATAATTTCGACAGGGCCTGGCCGCAGCTTCGTGACCGCTACAATGAGCGTTTCTACCGCATGTGGAAGTATTACCTGCTTTCCTGTGCCGGCATGTTCCGGGCCAGGCAGGCCCAGCTCTGGCAGCTCGTACTCAGCAAGCCACAACGCCAACAGATCTACCGCTCTCTGCGCTAACAGAAAAAAACCCCGGAAGAACAAGTCGACCGGGGTGTGGCTATGCTTGGTTAGCTTTGGTTGAGACAACCATCCTGGCTATCCCGGACATCCGTGAAAGAATCCTCTGTTGCCATCGACCTGCGTGACAGGTCTTGCGCTTCCCTTCGTCCTTGCAACGTGTTCTAACTATAGGCTCTTAACTCTTGTTTGTTAAGCAGAATATGTAGCAAGACCTTGTAGGAAAAATCTGACAAGCATGCAAGACAGGGGCATTTTCAGGGCCGAAATTGACTCAGATCAGCTACGGAAACCCGATCTCGCCCGATGACCGATGCCGGACATAAAAAAACCCGGCAGGAATACCGGCCGGGTAGTGGCTGTGCTTGGTTAGCTTGGTTGAGACAATCATCCGATGTCTCTGTCGTCATGCATCCCTTGAAGAGATACCCGCATCACTGCATCCTCGACGACATGGTTGCAATATAGCTTTTCAAACCTCTCTTCAGTATCGGCAAACACCAGATCCCCATGTAGGATTTTTCTGACATTTGCGTCCTGATGAAAAAGTGGCTGCCCGGTCAGGGCCGGTACCGGACTGGTCGGATATCACAACTGCCGTGCCGGTCATGAAAAGGCAGGTCAAATCGTTCCGGCAGTCATAGATATCTCAGGTAGACATAAACCGAGCTGATCAGAACGGTCATTAGCATCAGTGGAAACGCGATCATCATAAAGGGCAGAAACCGGATTGGATGCCCCGCCCGCTCAGCGAAACCCGCAACAATCAGGTTGGCACTCGCACCAATCAGGCTGCCGTTCCCCCCCAGGCAGGAGCCAAGCGCCAGTGACCACCAGAGTGGCGTCATTGATTCCTGGTCACCGAGCATACTCCCCATGTTCTCGATGAGAGGGATCATGGTTGCCACGAACGGAATATTGTCGACCAGTGCTGACACGATAGCTGAAACCCAGAGAATCGTGATCGTGGTGACTGCCATGTCACCGCCCGTCAGTCCGATGACCTGATGCGCAACAAGCTCAAGCAGGCCTGTCGACTCAACCCCGTAGACGACGATAAAGAGCCCGATAAAGAAGAAAATCGTGATCCACTCGACATCAGCCAGTGTCCGATCGACTTCCTTGCTTTGCTCGCTCGCTTTTCTCGGAAAATTGGTGATGAGCAGAAGCAGCGATGCACCGAACATGGCAATCGTCGCAGGCTGGTAGCCAAGATCATGGCCCAGAATGAAACCTGCAATGACCAGTGCCAGTACACCGAGTGATTGCACCAGCAGGCGCTTGTCCTTGATGGCGTCTGACTCTTCATAACGCATGACCTTCAGACGCCGTTCCGGCGTTGTTTCAAGCTTTCGGCCCCACAGGAGATAAAAAGGAATCAGCAACATGGGCAGGATCAGCAGGACAATGGGACCGAGGTTGAAGAGGAAATCATTGAAGCCGAGCCCGACAGCC
>JASFFK010000271.1:0-3520 GCA_050124335.1 Chromatiales bacterium
CCAAGCCTTTCGCATTCGAGGGCGGCAAGCGCATGCAGGCCGCGGATGCCGGCATCAAGGCCCTTCGCGATACGGTGGACTCGCTCATCACCATCCCCAACGACAAGCTGGCGGCCGTCCTGGGTTCCAAGATGTCGCTGCTGGACGCCTTCAAATCGGCCAATGATGTGTTGCTCAATGCCGTACAGGGTATTTCCGAGCTGATCACCAAGCCGGGCCTGATCAACGTGGACTTTGCCGACGTGCGGACCGTTATGTCCGAGATGGGCATCGCGATGATGGGTAGCGGCAATGCAAGCGGCGAGAAGCGTGCCCGGGAAGCGGCAGAAATCGCCCTGCAGAGCCCGCTGCTCGAGGATATCAACCTTGCCGGAGCCAAGGGCGTACTGGTCAACATCACGGCTGGCATGGACATGTCTATCGGCGAGTTCGACGAGGTCGGCAGCACGGTGCGTGAATACGCTGATGATGATGCGACGGTGGTCGTGGGTACTGTCATCGATGCGGAAATGCATGACGAACTGCGCGTCACGGTCGTGGCAACCGGCATCGGCGGTTCTGACAGCGCATCGCGCAAGAAGCCCCATGTCGAGGTCGTCAAGCCGGCACGCGTTGCCAACAGCGATGTCGTCGCCGAGCCGACACAGCAGGCAACCGAGTCCGGAAGCGCGACAACCGCGGGTTCCGGGTATTCCGACTACGACAATCCGACCGTTATCCGGAAAAGCCCGGATACCCCAAAGGCGGAGAGCGGAGCGAGCCAGGACATGGATTACCTGGATATCCCGGCATTTTTACGTCGGCAGGCAGACTGAAAAAAAGCGACAGCAGGTTGAACTCCCTGCCAAAATAGTGTCAAATATTAGGGAATACCCTGAGACAGGCGCGAAAATCCGGCCCGAAATTAAGGGTTACCCCTCGTTTATCGAGGCAGGAATTTCGCGACACATTTGACCGAGGCAGCTGAATGATCAAGCAGCGCACATTAAAGAACAGCATCAAGGCGACAGGAGTCGGTCTCCACACCGGTGACAAGGTTCTGCTGAACCTGCGCCCGGCAGCACCGAATACCGGTATCGTGTTTCGACGCACCGATCTCGACCCTGTGGCCGAGGTCGAGGCGCGTGCCGATCATGTCGGAGATACGAGCCTGTCAACGACGCTGGTCAAGAATGGTGTGCGGGTCTCGACCGTGGAACACCTGCTGTCTGCTTTTGCCGGCCTCGGCATCGACAATGCCTATGTCGATGTCAGCGCGCCGGAAGTACCAATCATGGATGGCAGTGCCGCGCCATTCGTGTTCCTGATCCAGTCTGCCGGTATTGTCGAGCAGAATGCGCCGAAGCGTTTCGTGCGCATCCTGAAGCCGATACAGGTGACGGACGGTGAGAAGAAGGCGGCTTTTGTGCCCTTTGACGGCTTCAAGGTCAGTTTCGGGATCGAGTTCGATCATCCCGCTTTCGTCGATCGTCCAAAGACTGCATCCATCGACTTTTCGTCCACCTCCTTCGTGCGCGAGGTCAGCCGTGCCCGCACATTCGGCTTTCTCAACGACATCGAAATGCTGCGTGAAAACAATCTCGCCATGGGTGGAAGCCTCGACAATGCCGTCGTCGTCGATGATTACCGTGTCATCAACGAGGACGGATTGCGCTACGACGACGAGTTCGTCAAGCACAAGATTCTCGATGCAATCGGGGATCTCTATCTCCTGGGCCACAGCCTGATCGGTGCCTTCCACGGCTACAAGTCAGGTCATGCACTCAACAACCAGCTCTTACTGGCGCTGCTTGCCGACGAGTCGGCCTGGGAAGAGGTTGTTTTCGAGGAAGAGCAGGGAGCGCCTATCTCTTACGTCCAGCCGGCAACGGCTCTCGTTTGATTGCATCTGCCAGGCGCTGCAACGCCTGGCGTATCTGTTCGTCCGGCTGATGCCGGGCAGCATGGTCCAGTGTCGCAACTGCCGTACTGGACCGCCTGGGCTGAGGGGCAGCCTTTTTCGCTGGTCGCTGAGTCACTGACTGGGGAGTCGAGACGCGGATCCTGACCTGGCTGGCGCCCGTTGCACGGGTCAGCTGACGGGTCAGGAAACGCAACTTTGTGGCCCACACGGCGGCATCCACGCTGATCACAAGCGTTTGACCTTGCCGGTTAATCGCGGTACAGTGCTGCCCCAGCTCTGCAGGTAGCTGTTTTTTCAATGAATTTAACAGCTGCTCCTGCTCATGAAACTGTTTGCGAAGCGAACGCAATACAGGACTGTTAAAGAGGTGCTGGCGGACTGACTCCGGCCCTTTTTTCATCGGGATACTTTCCTGCGGTCCAGTGACAACTGTTGATGAGGAATGTTGAACGCATGTTAGCAAGATTCAGGCATCTGCACATTACACCAGCCTCTGCGGCCAAACTCTTCGCCGTTTTCCTCGTATCGTCTGCCATCACAATCCCTGTGGCCGGCAATATCGGCTACCGTCTCGGGTCTGAAGCCGTTGCACCCGAAACGCAAGAGCAGATTGCCTCACTCACACAGATTATCAACTCCCAGCGCGACTCGCTCGAGGCGGCCCAGGCGAAGGCCGGTGATGACATGGACGCGCTGGCTATCCGTCTCGGCCAGCTCCAGGCAAAGATGATGCGCCTTGAATCCGTCGGCCAGCGGCTCGCACAGGCTGCCGAACTCGATGTCAGCGAATTCACTTTCTCCGAGGTGCCGGGCATGGGGGATATCAGCGACGGCGAGAATGGCAGGACCCAGACCGGTGCCGAACTCGTCGCCAGCATGGAACAGCTCGAAAAGATCCTCGACCTGCAGGATCAGCAGCTCAGCCTGCTTGAAGAGATGGTCATGGTCCGCGAACTGCGCGAGGACGTGCTCCCCTCCGGCATGCCCGTCGAAAATGGCTATATCTCCTCGGGTTTCGGTGGCCGTATCCACCCGATCTCCGGCAAGTACAAGGGACACCAGGGTGTCGACATCCCCGGCAAGAAGGGAACACCTGTCAACTCGGTTGCGGCAGGCATCGTCATCAAGTCAGAACGATCCGGCGGTTATGGCAACATGGTCGAAATCCGCCACCCGGACGGCTACACTACGCGGTATGCGCATAATCAGAAGAACCTCGTAAAAGAGGGCGACCTGGTCGAAAAGGGCCAGAAAATTGCTTTGCTTGGCAGCACCGGCCGTTCCACCGGCCCGCACGTGCATTTTGAAGTTCGCAAGGATGACAAGCCGGTCAACCCGGTTGCCTTCATCCGCCAGAACAAGGAGTAACACAAGCAGCCTGTTACAGATGACAGGCCCTGTTTGAACCGCGGGGGACTGCATGTCTGTCGAGCTCTATAATAACGGCAACCATATCTGTGTTGCCTTTCGTGATCTTGTGACCGGTGAAGCGGTCCAGGCCAACCAGTTTCTTCTCATCGACGGCGAACACGCCGCCATTATCGATCCCGGCGGGGAACTGACCTACAGCAGGCTCTTCATGGCGCTCAGCAAGTACCTGAACGTTACGGGTCTGGA
>JASFFK010000272.1:0-3520 GCA_050124335.1 Chromatiales bacterium
ATCCGGAATCTTGAGTGCCTGGTCTGGTGTCAGCCACCGTGGAAATTGACGACGATCGGGCAAGCCCTGTAGCCTGTGAACGGCGTAAAAGCGGCCAGGAGCGGCCGTACAATTGACTCGTTTGTGGTCTCTATACACGAACGGTTATTCAGCTCTAGTGAATGTATCCAGCTGAGCAGAGGTGCCCCAGATGTTCCGACTAATCTATGCCAGCCTGTCCGATCCGGCTCTTGATGGTTCAGAGGTCTATTCTCTTCTTGCCAAATCGAAAAGTAACAATCAGAACTCAGGGGTTACGGGTGTATTAATTTACGGTCAGGGGTATTTTCTTCAGGTACTCGAAGGAAATCGCGATCAGGTCAACAGCGTCTTTCAGCGAATATTCGTTGACCAAAGACATCACGATGTTCGCATTATCGCAGCAGAAGATCTGGATTCCAGGGATTTCGACACATGGTCTATGGAGATCATCGGGTGGCCCGATGAACTGGATTCCAGT
Source organism: Chromatiales bacterium (assembly GCA_050124335.1). Lineage (GTDB taxonomy): Bacteria > Pseudomonadota > Gammaproteobacteria > Chromatiales > Chromatiaceae > Sva-25. Next base: position 500 of record JASFFK010000272.1, read on the forward strand.
ATGAAGCAGATACTGAAGGAGACCACGGGGCATGATGAACTCAAGCCCTTTGAACTGGGTGGTTCCCAGGTCATTTCTCTACTGAAAAAGCTGGTGAATCAGGAAGGCTTGCTGGGTCGACTCTGAATCAGGCATTGCAAGAGGGTAGTCGGCTTACCCGGAAAAACCTAGAGTCGGGTAAAGTGACGCGCTCACCAAAACATCTGCGGGCAACTTCACCTGCAGCCGGATTTCCCCCTTCCAGACTTCCCAGTTGAGTTCGACCGGGAGGCTGCCTTGTCCGGACTTTTTGATGGCTGACCTCTATGGCTAGAAACGATTACCCGACTTGTTCTCCGCGTCGATCATCCCGACATGCTGCTCCATGAGCTTCAGGATCCTGTCATGCAGGATGCGCAGATCTGTGTAAAGCTGCGTGCCCTGGAGCATGGTCGAGGCAGTCGTCAGCACCTCGGCAGTGGATTGCGCCAGGCGCCTGATGTCTACTGCCCATTGTGGTGACGGAGACCGCCTGGACAGTTCTGAGAACTTGTCAGTCGCGGATTCTATGAATTCCTGGAAGTCCAATGCTGTGCGTTGCATGATGACTCCGATTCAGTGCCGCAGCAGCAAGTTATGCCCAACGATGATCGTGCCCTCATCTCGCAGTGTTCTGAGTACCTTCATCTTGAGAGAGGTAGGTATGGCTTCATGAAGTGGTTTCAGGTCAAGCTCAATGTTCTTCTTCAAACGTTCCACTACGTCAAATGGTAAAACATGCAGAATGTGGTCAATGTAGGGGTCCGGTAACTGTTCGAATGTAATGCTTCTACTCGCAAGGTCGGTGATGGCATAGCGACCACTGGTGTATTTTCCATCTGGATAGTGCGGCCAGCTCTGTAACTTCAGCTCCCAGTCCTCATTGAGTATCACTTCGATTCTGCACCAATCAGCCTTGAAGATAACCAAAGCGGCAAGACACTTCGCCAGTTCAATGAGTACGTCAGATACCCGAATCCTGGATTCCGATACGGGTGTGTTCGCATCAGCAAAGAATCTGTGGTTCCGGAAAGTCATCATAATGGTCAGTATAAGCGGCGGTACTCGCATGAGATCATTGCAGGATTTGCCGTCATTCTGAGACAACGGATGGCTCATTCCGAGAGTCTCTGGTCGGGCAATGGGATAGATGAAGACCAACCTGATGAGAACCCGCCACGGGATTCACCAAATCCATAGTCCCATGGTGCCTCGGGCAGAAAAAAGGCCAGCGAATGATGCAAGTACATGATTTCAATAAGAGAAAATATGATGGACTGTCAGGCACTTGAAACCCGGACCGAGGCCTTCCCGGGAATGTGAAAAGTTACTGTTATTTGTCCGGTTTTTCTGTTCGAAAATTTTATAAAGAGTGCTATGTTTTTATTCCTGATCAACAGGAAGAGGAAACGCACATGTCTAACCCTGACACTGAACAACCAGGTATTAGCCGCCGTGATCTGCTGGTGGGAATGGGCCTGACAGCCATGGCTTATGCACCAGTTACCAGTGCAATGCAGCATGAGCATGGAAAGCATGATCACAGCAAGCACAAACCGCAGCAAGAGGGCGTGCTCGAATCAGTCAACAGTTGTCTTGACAAGGGGCAGCGTTGCATAGCTCATTGCCTGAAGATGTTCCAGGAGGGTGACACTTCAGTTGCGGACTGTGCCGCAAAGGTACATGAAATGCAGGCGATCTGCGGCGGCTTCTCCTACCTGCTGACATCGAATTCAGCACATATCAAGTCAATGTCAGCACTATGCCTTGCGGTCTGTGAAGAATGCGCTGAAGAGTGCCGAAAGCACGATCAACATCATGAATGTCGTGAGTGCGCCGAGGCTTGTGAGGCAACCGTGGCTGCCATCAAGAAACAGATAAGCTAATCGCAGACGAAGATCAGGGAGCGGGTTTCGCCATTGTCCGGTTTGTCGACGTTGATCGATTAGTGTTATCTGCAGTTTGTAACGAGTTCGTCGAATGACTTCATCGTGATTATTGTGTGTCTTTTACATTGTTATAGTAAACGCTTTTTGATAAGCCTGTCCTGCCATGAGCCACAGCATGGAAAATAATGTTCACCACATGAAACAACCGATTTTCATTTCCAACTGGCTCTATGCAGTCGCGTTCCTGGTTTTTATCATGATTATCGTTGGCGGTATTACGCGTTTGACCGAATCAGGTCTTTCAATCACCGAGTGGAAGCCCATCACCGGTGCGATACCGCCGATGAGTGAAGCGGCATGGGTGTCCGAGTTCGAGAAATACAAACAGATCCCCGAGTACCTGGAGATAAACGGTCCCAAAGGCATGACCCTGGAGGATTTTAAATTCATCTATTTTTGGGAATGGGTGCATCGTCTTTTGGGACGACTGATTGGTCTTGCGTTTGCGCTGCCGCTGGCCTGGTTCGCATTCAAGCGTGCGATACCTGAAGGCTATGGTGCCCGACTGGCCGCATTACTGCTGTTAGGAGGAATGCAGGGGGCAATTGGCTGGTGGATGGTCGTCTCCGGTTTGAGCGAGCGCACGGATGTGAGCCACTTTCGGTTGGCGACCCATTTGTTGACCGCGTTTTTTATCCTGGCGGTACTGGTCTGGACAGCGCTGGATATGCGGCAAGTCGCTCGCGGTCAAAACCGACCGTCCAGACCGACCGCCTTTGGTCTGATCGTTTTCAGTGTATTGTTTGTGCAATTATTGCTTGGTGCTTACACAGCAGGGCTAAATGCGGGGTATGTTTCAAACACCTGGCCGTTGATGCATGGTTCTCTAATACCAGTGGGGATAGACTGGTCTGGTAGTGTCTGGACGATGCTGAATAATGATCCCTATGTCATCCACTTCATTCACCGCTGGTGGGCGTGGGTGGCGGTTGGTTTTCTGATCCTACTGGCGCGGCGCGTACGCGGCCAGTCCAGGAAAGCATCGATAGCGATTCATAGTTCATATGGTGTTCAGGTGTTGCTAGGTATTGCCACTGTTATCACAGGTGTCAGC
>JASFFK010000273.1:0-3502 GCA_050124335.1 Chromatiales bacterium
ATCAACATCGAGCAGTCCCCGCTCGCCCCAGTCCCTCGCCATCAGCAGCATTTTCCTGACGGGGTCGAAGAATCCCTCGAGATGAACGCGTGTCTGGTCTGCGTAGCGTTCGACGACCTCAACCGAGAGCTCCTCGACGGCTTTCGAATAGGCGTGGTAAGAGACGGCGAAGATGGTTCCGCCGGTGAAAAGCAGCAGCAGCAGAATGTTGCGCATGATGCTCCAGCGGATGGAGACCGGGCGCCGGAATAGTCGGGAAACTCTGTTCATTCAACCGCGTTGCGTGGCAGACCAGGGTGGATTCTATGCGAAAGCCGCACCGATGCCCAACGCTCTAGCGTGCGAGGTCCATGCGCCGGAGTGTGGCCTGTGGTGTGACGATGCGTTCCGGCAATGTCTCGAGGTCGACCCGGTTACGATAGTCGGGCTCTTTCAATGCATACAGGCTGATGTGGCCGCTGTCATCGACATCGACAACCGTGAAGCTGTGCGCGCTGCGGTGACGGTCGCCGATAAGCTTGCGCGATCCTCCGCCGAGACAAGCTTGCGAGACGTAGAGAATATCGTCCTTCTCTCCGGGATAGTAGGCGTGATGATGCCCCGACAGGTGCATGTCCACGCCGGTTTGCTGATAGAGAGACTCGAGGGCGTGATCGCCGATGATCTCCCTCTCCCGGTTGACAGCGAATGGCCACAGGGGCAGGTGGCTGAAGGTGACAACAGTCTCCGCGTCCTTCGCGACCTTCTCGAGGCGTTGCAACTGGTCACCGCGCAGCGGACCCAGCACCGTCGCATCCAGAGAGACAAAGCGCACGCCGTTCATCTCGAAGGCGTAGAAGAAGGGGTAATCCCGGTCGTCCAGGTAGTCGAGATCGGGTTTTCTCGGCAGCCATTCGTCGCGGTAGATCTCACGTTCATGCTCGAAGCCGTGGTAGGCCGAGGCGTCATGGTTGCCCGGTGTCACCGCGAAGGGAATACCTGCAGCTGCCAGGCGATCACTGATGACACGGTGAAAGGAAGACCACATGGCGCGCACCTGCTTGCGCGACAGGTGCGGCCGGCGTTGCCCGGCCACCATGTCGCCGGTCGAGATGACCAGGTCGGGCCGAAGCTCGATGACACGATCGATGGCACTGTCGATGCGCGGGGCATATTCAGTCGACCCATAGGAACCGTTGAGGTCGGAAATGACGACCACCCGCAACGGCTGCGCCGCGAGCGGCGCAACCAGTGCGAAGCAGAGCAGAAGTATCGCGAGAACGCGATCAGGTCCCATCACAGTCGACTTTTGCTGGCGTTACCTTGCCCGTTTCGAAGAACTCGCGGGGGTGCAGGTCGAAGCGCATCTGCCCCTTGCTGCAGGTCAACCGCAGGATATCCGCAGCGGCAGCCGTGTTTTTCACGATCTGCTTCACTTCGCGTGACGAGAGACCGAGACTGCTCTGGAGCCAGCGGTAGATTTCCCCTCCGGTCTGGAAGTCCCTGTCGAGTGCGAGAAGCTTGCGGTAGGTCTCCTCGTCCATGTGACGCAGCTTCTCGAGCATCTGCGTCGACTTGGCGAAATTCGCATACTGCACGCGACCGCCTGCATCGTTGTCGTTGAGGCTGGTGCGGTTAATCAGGATCGCATCGGCCGGCACAGAGGCATCACGCCCGGCATGCTCCTTCGCCTTTTTGTGCTTTAGCTCGCCGTTCTCGACCCAGTAGTAGTAGGGCGTATAGTCAATATTGCCGACACGGTCCTGCTGGCTGAAGATGTAGTCCAGCAGCACGATCTCGGTCAGCTCCTTCATCCAGTAAGCCATCTGTTGCGACGGTACGTCGGCATCGAGATCCTTTGCGATACGGCGATCCTTGCGCCCTTTCGTCACGCCCTCGCGGATGGCTTCCTCAAGCGGCTTGTCGGAACGCAATGCGAGATAGGCGGGCGTCTCCTGGAAGTCCCTGTTCTGTCCCTTGCCCCAGCCCGACTTGCGCGTACCGTTGATCTCGGAGCCGTAGCGATGTCCCGGGCTCGAGAGCAGCACACCATAGATCTGCTTGCGATCACTCGTGAACAGGTCATCGGTCGGGCTGTAGCTCGAGGGATTCCTGTCGGCATTGACGAAGGCCTGCCAGCCGGCATGGTTCATCCTGCCGCCATGGCTGCCCCCGGAAAGGACGAGACCGGATTCGGCCACCTCGGAAAGATGTGCTTGCGCATCCATGCTGCGCCACACGCTGACCGGTACTTTTACCGTCATATCGAAGTAGCGCGAGAAGTGGTAGTAGAGCAGCGATGACGGGGCATAGGTCCCGCTCGTGGCCTTTGCATTCATGGTGGTCTTGTATTTTGCGAGCTTGTCGGTTGCCAGCCGGTCAGCGCTCTTGCCCTCGCGGCAGGCCTTGCGCATGAAGGCGTCGCGCTTGCCGGCATAGGCGCCGCTCGAGATGTCGTAGACCATCATGCCCGGGCTGGTGCTCCAGGTTTTCGGGCAGAGGGCGACATCGGATGCGTACAAGTCGATCTCGCAGTACGCCGACTCCTGCTTGCGGTCCCCGTCGCTGTAGTTGCCGCCCGGGATGGGAGTGATGCGGATGCAGCGCTCCACGATCCCGTTGGGGCTCTTGAATGTCACAGCATCGCCGGTGACGCTGTCACTGGCGAGAACGGGAGAGGTCGCGAGGAGTACCGCGAGCGCAAGCGTGTGTCTGATCATGCGTGGAAACTCCTGTCCAGGTTACTTCGGGCAGATCGCGGCACGCTGCGCGTCCGAGATCTCGAGCGCCGGATCGTACTTGAAATTCTTGAATTTCGCATCGATCCAGCTGTCACAACTACCGCCACAGGGGGCATTGTTGCGCGCCTCGTTCCAGTACCGCTTGGCACGCTCCTCTGACCAGCCGCAAAACTGAACCAGCGCCATCGCCGAGAGTGCCCCGGAAGAGTGGACGCCCCACATGCAGTGAACGAAGACGGGGCCCTCATCGGGATTCTCGATGACACTGTGCACGGCCTTGAGAAAATCAGCTGGTCGCGACGAGCGGGCCGACTTGTAATCGAGGCTGCCCGCGCTGCAGGAGGTCGTGCCGTAATCAGTGTTCTTGCCAAAATCCGCATAGAAGGCCTTCGAGAAGCCTTTCTCGCAGAGTGACGTCCGCTGGGAACTGCTGAGGCCGGTCCGGCCCTTGTCGCCACCCTGGAAGCCGCCCCGGTAGAGCACGCCGCTCATGACCGGCCGAAAGAAGCTCATGCCATCCACGGCCCCCGGGGCGTTCCTCGCAAGCATCTCTTTCGATGAGGGGCCGCCGGAACGGGCCGTGAAGTCGCTGGCGGCTGCCGGCGCCAGCAGCGAGGCAGCCAGCAGTAGTAGCATGCCAAAGGTTGCCAGGCGTCCTGCGAGTTGTTTGCTCTGATGAGGTGTGTCCATGAGGTCTCCTGATGAAATAGTGTCCATGCCGACACCTTAGTTGACGCCAAGAGTGCGACAAGCACCGGGGGTCGTCAAGCGATGGCCAGTAA
>JASFFK010000274.1:0-3494 GCA_050124335.1 Chromatiales bacterium
GTCGCTGCTGCTGCTCTTCGGGTTCTTCGCGATCGCTCAGCTGCTGCAGCAGACAGGAGTCGACCTGCGGCTGCTGTCGACGACGCCGGACGACCACGCCTGGTACCGTCTCGTGACGGGCCACCTGGTGCATACCAACTGGCCCCACATGCTCATGAACAGCGCCGCACTGCTGATCACGCTGTTGCTGTTCCCGGCGGTTTACGGCAACGTCCGGCTGCTGGGCGGCTGCGTGCTCTGGAACGCGCTCTTCATCAGTTTCGGCATCCTGCTGCTGTTTCCGCAGATCGGCTGGTATGCCGGATTTTCCGGCGTGGTACACGGCCTGCTCATGACGGGGGCCTTGCTGAGCCTGCGCGAGCCGGTTTCGAAGCTCCTGGTGGTGCTGCTTGTCGCCAAGGTCGGATGGGAGCTCTGGTCAGGCGGCGAGAGCGTCAGCACGGAGCTGATCGGTGCGCCGGTGATCTACGAAGCCCATTTGCTCGGCCTGATGGCGGGGGCCCTTGCCGCGCTGCCGTTGCAACTTCTTTCAATGGTGCGTGAACCCCGGACAAGCGCGCCATGAGCGACAGCGGGATTCTCGCGTTCCTGGAGAACAATACCGCTGCGACCCGCAAGGTCAGCGTCGCTGCGGGCGCCATGGTCTGCATGCCCGGGGATATCTGCAGCAATCTCGTGATCGTCGAGAACGGCAACCTGCGTGTCTACAAGCCCGGGACGGACGGACGCTCCGTCACCCTGTATCACATCGGGCCCGGTGAAAGCTGCATCCTGACGGCAGGTTGCATCCTCAACAACAAACCCTTCCCCGCCATCGCCGAAACCCTGACCGATGTCAGCGGAATCGCTGTGCCGGCACAACAGGTCAGGCACTGGATTCACGAGAGTGAGGCCTGGCGGAACTATCTCTTCAGCCTGCTGGCCGGGCGGCTCGAGAACGTCATCGAACTGGTCAATGCCGTTGCCTTCCAGCGTCTCGACCGGCGCCTCGGTGCATGGCTGCTGCAGAACACTCCCGGTGACACGCTCGAAACCACGCATCAGCAGATTGCCGATGAACTGGGCTCGACGCGTGAGGTCATCAGCCGGGTGCTCAAGGAGATGGAGCGCGAGGGTGTCGTCTCACTCTCGCGCGGAAAGATCGCTGTCCGGGACCGCGCCCTGCTCGATGCCCTGGCGAGGCCGGATCCGGAGGAGTGAGAGTTCCGGGCGCCGGTGCCCGGAACTCACCACTTCACTTTTTGGTCGAGCAGGTGCTGATACCGAAAGGCAGGTAGGCCGGGCACCAGCCGATGAGTGCCGTGAAGATTGGCACGATGCCAATGGCGCCCCACCAGCTCTGGTAGTAGTAGCCGACGGCGATGATCACCAGGCCGAGAATGAGACGGATCGCACGATCCGCGGAACCGACATTTTTCATCTTTGATCTCCCGATCATGTCTGTGTCTGGAGAAGATAGCCTTAATCCCGGCGAGACTCTGTGACCGCGGTCACACTCTTTCAGGCATGAAAAAACCGGCGACTGCCGGTTTTTCCATTTTGCAGAGGTTCGAGGATCAGCCCTGCTTGCTCTTTCTGATCAGTGCCTTGAGCTTGTCCGCCGGGATATAGCCCGGCAGCAGCTCACCGTTCTCGAGCATGATGGCCGGCGTGCCCGTGACACCGACGTCGCGGCCCAGGTTGTAGTGGTCCTGTACAGGGTTGTCGCAGGTCTGCGGGTCGACCGGGGCGCCGTTCTTGGCCAGCGTCAGGGCTCCCTCACGGTCATCCGAGCACCAGACGGAGACCGCCTTGGCAAAACTCGGACTGCCGATACCTGCGCGCGGGAAGAAGAGATAACGCACGCGAATGCCGGCATCGTTGTACTGGTCCATCTCGTTGTGCAACTTGACACAGTAGGGGCAGTCGATGTCGGTGAAAACGGTGATGGTGTCCTCGAGGTCATCCTTGCCGAAGATGATCGTCTGGTCGTCTGTTACACCGGCCATGAGTTCGTTGCGCAGGGCGCTGCGGCTCGCCTCGGTGAGATCGGTGACGCCATTCTCGATGTTGTAGATGCTGCCCTGCATCAAATGCTTGCCGTCGTCCGTGGCATATATAACGTCCGAGCCGACGATGACTTCCCTGATGCCGGGAATCGGTGTCGGCTTGATCGACTTGATCTCGAGTTGTCCGAGCACGGAGGAGATGCGCTTTTTGAGTTCGTCGTCGGAGAGTGACTCAGCCGGTGCAGCCGCACTGAATAACAGCAGAGAGGCAGCCAGCGCCGCCATGAACATTTTCATCTTGATTTCCATCCTGACTGTACCGGGCAGAGTAATGACCCGGTTCAAAAACCTGAAGAAGGCGTGATTATGGCACAAATCGCGAACGGGGCTCTACGCCCTGGGGTGGTGCTTGCGATAGAGCCCCTCGAGGCGCTCGCGTGCAACGTGGGTGTAGATCTGGGTTGTCGAGAGATCGCTGTGGCCGAGCAGCATCTGGACGACACGCAGGTCAGCGCCATGATTGACCAGATGGGTCGCGAAGGCGTGCCGCAGGGTATGCGGGGAGAGGTGCCCCCGGATGTCGGCAGTGGCTGCATGCTGCTTGATGCGGTACCAGAAAGCCTGCCGCGTCATGCCTCTACCGCGGCGCGTCGGAAAGAGTGCTTCGCATGCCTGTCCCTTGAGCAGTTCGTCACGCGCTCCGCCGACGAAGCGCTGAAGCCAGTCGGATGCTTCCTCGCCAAGCGGCACGAGCCGCTCCTTGCCGCCCTTGCCCGTGACGCGAACGACGCCCTGGTTGAGGCTGACCTGGTCGGGACGAAGGGTGACGAGTTCGGAGACCCGCAGGCCGGTGGCATAAAGCAGTTCAAACATTGTTCGGTCGCGGAAGCCTTCCGGTGTTGAGAGATCCGGCGCATCGAGAAGGCGCTCGACCTCGTCCTCGGTCAGGGACTTGGGCAATGGCCTCCCCTGTTTCGGCATCTCGATCTGAGCGGAAGGGTCCTCGCTGCTCATGCCCTCGCGCACGAGCCACTGGTAAAACTGTCGCAGGGAGGAGAGCAGACGTGCCGTGGAACGTGCGCTGCGCCCCTGCATGCCGAGTTCCGCGAGATAACCGAGCAGGTCCTCGCGATGCGCATGTCGCAACGAGCGACCGGTCTTCTCATGCAGCCATGCGTCCGTTTTGACAAGATCCGACTGGTAGGCAGCGAGTGTGTTGCGGCTGAGCCCTCGCTCCATCCAGAGCGCATCGGCGAATTGCTCGATGAGCGCCAGGTCACTCATGCTGGATAACCCTCGTGACGCAGCAGCCAGGTCTTCATGCGCGGCCAGGCCCCGTCGACTTCTCCCGAGAAACCGCCCGTACCCGACGCGGCAACGACCCTGTGGCACGGAGTCAACAGCGGGCAGGGATTGGCGCGACACGCCTGCCCCACGGCACGCGGGCCGCTGTGGAGTCGCCTGGCGATATCCCCGTAGGTCAAGGCTTCACCCGGCCTGATGGAG
>JASFFK010000275.1:0-3493 GCA_050124335.1 Chromatiales bacterium
CGTCTATGGCGTCAACCATACTGACTACGCGGGCCAGGCAATCATCTCCGCGGCTTCCTGTACCACCAACTGCCTGGCGCCTGTCGCCAAGGTTCTTCACGACAAGTGGGGCATCAAGCGCGGCCTGATGACGACCGTTCATGCCGCCACGGCAACCCAGAAGACTGTTGATGGCCCGTCCATGAAAGACTGGCGCGGTGGCCGCGGTATCCTCGAGAACATCATCCCGTCCTCGACCGGTGCTGCGAAAGCGGTTGGCGTCGTTCTGCCCGAACTGAATGGCAAGCTGACCGGCATGGCGTTTCGTGTCCCGACCTCTGACGTCTCTGTCGTTGACCTGACTGTCGAGCTGAACAGCGAAGCTGACTATGCCGACATCTGCGCGGCCATGAAGGAAGCATCCGAGAACGGTGATATGAGCAAGACTCTCGGTTACACCGACGAGAAAGTCGTCTCCACCGACTTCCGCGGTTGCGGTTTCTCGTCCATCTTCGATGCTGAAGCAGGTATCGCGCTTGACGGCACTTTCGTCAAGGTCGTCTCCTGGTACGACAACGAGTATGGCTACACCTGCAACATGCTGCGTTTCGCAGAGCACGTGGCTGCCAACTAAGAGCCACTGGCTTTTGGGCTGCCGGGAAGGTTCGCCTTCCCGGCGGTTTCAAAAAGCTATTTGCTGAAACAGAAATTTGAGCAAATAGTTTTTTCATATCAATTATTTATAAGGAGAACTTCATGTCCGTCATAAAAATGACCGATCTGGATCTCGCCGGTAAACGCGTCCTCATCCGCCAGGATCTCAATGTCCCCATCAAGGATGGGAAGGTCGCTTCCGACAAACGCATCAGGGCATCCATGCCGACTATCGAGCACTGCATCAAGGCGGGCGCGCGGGTCATGCTGATGTCCCATCTTGGCCGTCCGACCGAGGGCGAGCCGGCGGATGAGTTTTCCATGAAGCCTGTCGCAGATTACCTGACCGAGGCGCTTGGCAAGGAAGTCAGGCTGGTTTCCGATTATCTCGACAACGCGCCCGAGCTGAGTGACGGTGATGTCGTGCTGCTCGAGAACGTCCGTTTCAATATTGGCGAGAAGAAGAACGACGAGGAACTCTCAAAGAAGTACGCCTCCCTGTGCGATATCTATGTCATGGACGCCTTCGGCACGGCGCACCGTGCCCAGGCGTCGACGCACGGTGCCGGCACCTTCGCACCTGTCGCATGCGCGGGTCCGCTGCTGGCCGGCGAACTCGAAGCGCTTGGCAAGGCGCTCGACAACCCGGCACGTCCGATGGCGGCTATCGTCGGCGGCTCCAAGGTGTCGACCAAACTGACCGTCCTTGATTCCCTGAGCAAGGTCGTCGACCAGCTCATACCCGGGGGGGGTATCGCCAACACCTTCATCGCGGCCGCCGGTCACAATGTGGGCAAGTCACTGTACGAGGAAGACCTGATTCCTGAAGCAAAGCGTCTCATGGAGGCAGCGAAGGAGAAGGGCGGCGAGATCCCGGTCCCGACCGATGTCGTTGTCGGCAAGGAGTTCTCCGAGACCGCCGAGGCAACCGTCAAGAAGGTCGAGGATGTGGCAGATGACGACATGATCTTCGATATCGGCCCCGAGACCGCAGCACGTTTCGCAGACATGATGAAAGCAGCCGGTACCATTGTCTGGAATGGCCCAGTCGGTGTCTTCGAATTCGACCAGTTCGGCGAGGGCACAAGGACTCTCGGCCTGGCGATCGCAGAATCGGATGCTTTCTCGATTGCCGGTGGCGGTGACACGCTTGCAGCTGTCGATAAGTATGGCATCGCCGATCGCGTTTCATACATCTCCACCGGTGGCGGTGCCTTCCTCGAATTCCTCGAGGGCAAGAAGCTGCCGGCCGTTGCCATGCTGGAAGAACGCGCGGCAAACCAGTAATTCACGATGCCAAGACGTACCAAAATCGTCGCGACACTCGGTCCGGCTACTGACGACCCGGACATCATCGATCGCCTGATCGATGCCGGTGTCGATGTCGTGCGCATCAACCTGTCGCACGGCTCGCATGAGGAGCACGCAAAACGTGCAGACCACGTACGCAACCGCGCACGTGCATGTGGCCGCCAGGTTGGTGTTCTCGTCGATCTGCAGGGCCCCAAGATCCGCTGCGGCAGCTTCAGCGATGGCCCGGTCCAGCTCGACGAGGGTGACACTTTCACACTCGACGTCGACCATCCGATCGACCAGGGCAACCGGGAAATCGTCGGTTGCACCTACAAGCAACTGCCGCTTGACCTGAACCGTGGTGACACCCTCATGGTGAACGACGGGAAAATCGTTCTGTGGGTCGACCAGGTCGATGGCAGCAAGGTGATCTGCAAGGTCAAGGTCGGCGGTGAACTGTCCGACAACAAGGGCATCAACAAGCAGGGCGGGGGACTCTCCGCGCCGGCACTGACAGAAAAGGATGTCAGTGATATTGCCTTTGCCGCGGAGATCGAGGCGGATTACCTCGCAGTGTCCTTCGTGCGCACTGCAGAGGACATCCATCGCGCACGCGAGATGCTGACTGAAGCGGACGGTCGAGCGGCGATTGTTGCCAAGGTAGAGCGTGCCGAAGCGATCGAGGCCATTGAAGAGATCATCGAGGCGACCGATGTCATCATGGTTGCACGGGGTGATCTGGGCGTCGAACTCGGTGATGCGGAACTCCCGGCCGTACAGAAGATGCTGATCCGCAAAACACGTGCGAAGAACAAGGTTGTCATCACCGCGACCCAGATGATGGAATCGATGATTGACAACCCGATCCCGACACGCGCAGAGGTCTTCGACGTCGCCAATGCCGTCCTGGACGGTACTGATGCTGTCATGCTCTCCGGCGAAACGGCTGTCGGGAAGCATCCCGCGAAAGTCATCCAGTCAATGGCGCGTATCTGTGTCGAGGCGGAGAAGCAGTCGACAGCCATGCAGTCTTCTCACCGCCTGCATACACAGTTCGGGCGTGTCGATGAGGCGATTGCAATGGCCTCCATGTACACTGCCAACCATCTCGGTGTCGCAGCGATCGCCTCGCTGACGGAGTCCGGTTCGACAGCACTGTGGATGTCACGTATCAGCTCTGGCATCCCGATTTACGCCATGACCGAGCATGTGGCGACCCGGCGTCGGGTGACACTGTATCGCGGTGTCTATCCGATCAGCTTTCAGCCGACCGAGAGCGATTCCCAGCGGATCAACCAGGAAGTGGTCGAGGAACTGCTTCGCCGCGGGGCTGTCCGTGACGGAGACCTGGTGATAATCACAAAGGGTGATTTCCAGGGAATCCCGGGTGGCACCAATGTTATGAAAATTCTGCGGGTAGGCGAACATATTCTGCCTGACTGATTAAACTACCGATATTCTTACTCGAAAGGAGAGACAAAATGCCTCTGATTTCAATGCGTCAACTGCTGGATTACGCGGCCGAACACGACTTCGGCATGCCCGCGTTCAACGTCAACAACATGGA
>JASFFK010000276.1:0-3484 GCA_050124335.1 Chromatiales bacterium
GGTTCGATTGAAGTCTGAAACTGGACAGTTAATCTTTGAGCTCTTCGTGTTCTTCGTGGTGAAAATGACACTCTCTAACGGTATCGCTTTTACCTGCGTTGCTTGAGGGTGAGCCAGGCGATGCTGACCAGGATCAGCAACAGCAGGGGCACGACACCACGGTTGACGGCTTGCCAGCCGAAACTGTGTTGCAGGTAACCGGCAGAGAGTGAAGCGAGTGCGACCGTTGTGAAGATGATGAAATCATTCGCCGCCTGCACTTTTGCGCGTTCGGCCTGTACATAGGTTTCCGTGAGAAGCGTCGTCCCTCCGATGAAGAGAAAGTTCCAGCTGATGCCCAGCGCCACGAGCGCCCACCAGAAGTGCGCGACACTGGTTCCTGCGAGGTTCAGCGCGACGCAGGCCAGGCCAAGCAGTGCGCCCGTGGCCATGATGCGATTCACGCCGAAGCGGCGAATCAGTTCGCCGGTGAAAAAGGAGGGCGCAAACATGGCAAGCACATGCCACTGGATCACGAATGCCGTGTCGTCAAAGTGGTGATGGTGATGATCCATGGCCAGCGGGGTTGCGGTCATCACGAGCGACATGACGCCATACCCGAACATGGCGCAGACGACGGCAACGATGAATTTCGGCTGGCGGACAATCTGGCCGAGAGGGCGCTGCGGCGCCGCGTCGTGCGCCTGCACATCGTGAAACCTGTGCGGCAGCTTCAGCAACGAGACTGTCAACAGCGACAGGAGATAGACGACGATCAGCGCGGCGTAACTGCCCGCGAAGGCGGCGCCTGCAATCAGCTCTTTCGTGTGATTGGCAAGATTAGGCCCGATGAAGGCCGCGATAACGCCACCGATCATGACCCAGGAGATGGCGCGACTCTTGAGTGATTCCTTGACCGCATCAGCAGCTGCAAAGCGGTAGTAGTTTCCGAAACCGTTGAAGACACCAATCAGCATGGTCGCGCAGACAAAGATCCAGAAGTTCTCGGAGAAGATGGCCCAGGTTGCGAGTGCGCCGGCGGCCATGCCGACGAAACTCACAAGAATGAAGGCCGGTTTCCGCCCGATGCGATCCATGAGCAGCGATGCGGGGATCGTCGTCAGCATGATGGCGATGAACTGAGCGGCAAGCGGCAGCGTTGCCAGTGACTTGTCATCCGCCAGCGCGGCGCCGACGAGCGCGGCCGAGGCGATGATCAGCGCGTTGGCGCTCATCATCAGCGACTGGGCAACAGCCAGCAGCGGAACATTGCGGTAAAAAGTGCTCATCTCATCTCTGGCGAGGTGCCGGACGGGGCACTATACACGCACATGCAACCGCATCGTGTTTGACTTTATTCTGCGGGACAGAAAAAACCCCGATCGACCGACCGGGGTTTTCAGGGCGAGGGGTGAGAAGGATCAGGCCGCTTCGTCATATTCAATGCAGATTTGCTCGTCAGCCTCGATCATCATTTCAATGATGACCTCCATTTCATCGGGATAAGATTCTGCAATGACGCGCCACTCGTCACAGTTGACAGCCAGCATGTTGTTCATGGCATCTCTCCAGTTAATTAAGTATCTGGTAAAACTCTAATATATAAATCCACAATATGCAACGGGTTGAGAATTAATATTTGTCAATCTTGCGTCATTTGTCCTGCAAGATATTTCCCCTCACGCGTGTCATGTTTGTAATGATGATAAGAAAAAATATTTCCCAACCACTCAATCGAGGATCCATACCATGATGAAAATCATGACAGCCCTGGTATTTGCCCTTTCAGTCTATGGTTCAGCGCAGGCAGAGCTTCTGACGAAGGAGAGTGCACACGGCGTGCAGGAAACCATGGACAGGTTTGAATCCATCGTGCAGGAAAAGGGCATGACCGTATTCGCGCGCGTCGACCATGCAAAAAACGCAGAGAGTGTTGGCATGGAGATGCCTGATTCCCAGCTCCTGATCTTCGGCAACCCGAAGGGCGGCACAGTGCTCATGCAGCAGGACATGCAGGTGGGCGTCGAATTGCCGCTGAAGGTGCTGGTGTACAGCAATGGCGAAGGAAGGACCGTTATGGCCTGGGAAAATCCGCTGGCGCTGAAGGATCACTACGCGCTGGAGGATATCGCGGTACTGGAGAAGGTTGCAGGCGGCCTGGACAAGCTCACAACGGCTGCATCCAGATAGGGATTACTCGGCGCGTTGCCTGCGGTGCAGCAGTTCCCTGACTGCCACGTGCGGGTCGAGCCCTTCGTAGAGAATACGGTACACCTCGGTCGTGATCGGCATTTCGACTCCCAGCTCCTGTGACAGAAACCATGTCTCCTTGGCTGCGTGTACACCTTCGACTTCCTGCTGGATTCGGGCGCGCGCCTCTTCGATTGTCAGCCCTTCGGCCAGTGCCAGACCCATGCGGCGGTTGCGGGACTGGTTGTCCGTACAGGTCAGCGTCAGGTCGCCGAGGCCGGCAAGTCCCATGAAGGTTTCAGGGTGGGCGCCGAGCGCCACGCCGAGACGCGTGATTTCGGCAAGTCCGCGCGTGATCAGTGCGGCCCGCGCGTTTGCGCCGAAGCCAAGCCCGTCGGAGATACCTGCTGCGATCGCCATGACATTCTTCACGGCCCCGCCGATCTGAACACCAATGATGTCTGTCGAGGTGTAGGCGCGGAAGGTCTCACCCTTGAGGGCCTCGGCCAGCCGTTCACTATAGCTTTCCGATGTGGACGCCGCCGTCACCGCAGTCGGCAGTCCCTCCGCGACCTCGACAGCAAAGGTGGGGCCCGAGATCACGGCAAGGTCCGCACCGGGAAAAATCGCTGCGGCATCGAAGCTGAGCGGGCGGCGGGTGTTCGGGTCGAGCCCCTTGGTTGCCCAGCAGAGTGACTGCAGCGGCTTGATGGCGGCGATTTTAAGCAGCACCTCGTGAAATGCCTGGCTCGGAACCGCCACGAGTATCTCGTCACACTCGACGACGCGGGAGAGTGTCGCATCGGGGATCAGTGTGTCCGGAAAAGGGATGCCGGGCAGATACTGCCTGTTTTCACGATCCTCTGTGAGTCGTGCAATCTCATCCTCGCGCCCCCAGAGACGGACCTCGAGGCCGTTGCGCGCGAGCAGGATGGCGAGCGCCGTACCCCAGGAGCCTGCTCCCAGGACACCGATGGATGTGACGGCCTCAGTGCTTGGATTCACTCTCGGCCTGTTGCTGAGCGTCCTTGAGTTGCTGCATGTGCTGCGCGTAGAGCTGTTCGAAGTTCACCGGGGACAGCAGCAGTTGCGGAAAGCTGCCTCTGTTGACGAGGTCGGCAACCGCCTCGCGCGCGAACGGAAACAGGATGTTCGGGCAGGTGATTCCCATGACGGGGTTCTTCTGCTCGTCAGGAATGCCGCTGATATGGAAAATGCCGGCCTGGTGGACTTCGGCAAGGAAGGCTGTCTGGTCGTTGTTCTTGACGGTCACGGTGACGACCAGCACGACCTCGTAATTGTCATCCCCGAGTGC
>JASFFK010000277.1:0-3455 GCA_050124335.1 Chromatiales bacterium
CGAAACACGATGCAACCGGGCGTTTCGCCGATATCTGCGAGGAGGTGCTGGCGGCATGACAGAGACACCGACCCGTCAGCAATTCCAGGCGATGCAGCAGCACGTGCGGCATCTCTATTTCGTCGGTATCGGCGGTTCCGGCATGAACGGTATCGCACAGGTGCTGATCAACCTCGGTTACCGCGTCTCCGGCTCGGACTTGTCCGAGAACGCAGCGACCGGACATCTCAAGGCGATGGGCGCCACCATCTATCGGGGTCACAGGGCCGACCAGATCGAAGGGTGCGATGCCGTGGTCGTCTCGAGCGCGATCAGCGAGGACAATCCCGAGGTCGTCGCCGCACGTGAGCAGCGTATCCCTGTCGTGCCGCGTGCCGAGATGCTTGCCGAACTCATGCGGTTCCGTTACGGAATTGCCGTTGCGGGCACGCATGGCAAGACGACGACCACGAGCCTCGCGACCAGCCTGCTGGCAGAAGGGGGGCTCGACCCGACCTTCGTCATCGGCGGCCTGCTGAACTCGGCGGGTGCCAATGCCAAACTCGGTGACAGCGATTACCTGGTTGCCGAGGCCGACGAGAGTGACGCCTCTTTTCTTTACCTTCAGCCCATGATCTCGATCGTCACCAATATCGACGCCGATCACATGGCAACCTATGGCGGTGATTTCGAGCAGCTGCGACAGACCTTCGTCGAGTTTCTTCACCACCTGCCGTTTTACGGTCTGGCTGTGCTCTGCATCGACGATGAGGAAGTGCGCAGTCTGATTCCCCAGATATCACGACGCGTCATTACCTACGGGACTTCCGGCGATGCCGACGTGCATGTCAGCAACATCCGGCAGTCGGGCATGCAGACCGGGTTCCATATCCGTTGCCAGGATGGCGAGGAGATCGATGTGCTGCTGAACATGCCCGGACAGCACAATGTAATGAATGCCGCAGCGGCGATCACGGTTGCACGCGAGCTCGGCATCGAAAGCGATGCCATCCGGCGTGCCCTGGCGCGTTTCGAAGGTATTGGTCGCCGTTTCCAGAGTGTCGAGATTCCGTGGAAACACGGCAAGGTCATGGTTGTCGACGATTACGGGCATCACCCGCGCGAGGTGGCGGCAACCATCGAGGCCGCACGCAATGGCTGGCCGGACAAGCGCCTCGTACTTGTTTTCCAGCCGCATCGCTATACACGCACACAGGAACAGTTCGACGATTTTGCCGCTGTGCTCTCGACACCGGATGTCCTCCTGCTCAACGAGGTCTATCCCGCGGGTGAAGCCCCGATTCCCGGTGCCGACGGCCGTGCGCTGGCGCGCGCGATTCGCATCCGCGGCCAGGTCGATCCCGTTTTCGTGGACCATCTCGAGGAGCTGCCTCCACTGCTGGCCGCCGTGCTTGAGCCCGGTGACCTGGTACTCATGATGGGTGCCGGAAGCATCGGGCGTGTTGCCACGGACCTGCCGCGTCTGCTGGAGGGGCTCGATGGCTGAACTGCGCGGAGAGCTGATGCACAACGAACCGATGGGGCGTCATTGCAGCTGGCGGACCGGTGGTCCCGTGCACCGCCTCTACAAGCCTGCTGACAGCAGTGACTTGCAGCTCTTCCTGCAGCAGTTGCCCAAAAACGAGCCGGTGCTCTGGGTCGGGCTTGGCAGCAACCTTCTGGTGCGCGATGGCGGCTATGCCGGCACGGTCATCCTGACCGTGGGCGCATTGCAAAAGATGGAGTTTATTGGTGACGAGCTTCTCTTCGCAGAGGCCGGCGTCACCTGCGCCAAGGTCGCACGCACGTCCGCACGCGAGGGCTTCACCGGGCTCGAGTTCTTCGCCGGCATCCCCGGGACGATCGGCGGTGCGCTGGCCATGAACGCCGGTGCCTTTGGTGGCGAAACCTGGGAGCGCGTCGAGAAGGTCGAGACCATCGATCAGCACGGCGAGATACGCCAGCGCAAGCCGGAGGAATTCGTCGTGCACTACCGCGAGGTGGAGAAGCCTGCGGGCGAGTGGTTCCTGGCCGGCTATTTCAGGCTGGAGCATGGCGATGTCGAGGAAGCGCAAGGCCGTATCCGTGAGCTGCTCGACAGGCGCTCGGCGACACAACCGACCACACAACCGAGTTGCGGCTCGACCTTCCGGAACCCCGGGAATGATCATGCCGCCCGACTGATCGAGTCGATCGGCCTCAAGGGACACTGCATAGGCGGCGCCTGCGTCTCGACCAGGCATGCCAATTTCATCATCAATGAGAAGGATGCGACAGCCGCCGACATCGAACAACTGATCGACTATGTCCAGCAACAGGTCGCGGAGCAGTGTGGCGTCGAGCTGGTACGTGAAGTTCACATCGTTGGAGTACCGTATGACCAGTCCTGAACAGTTTGGCAAGGTGGCGGTGCTGCTTGGCGGAACATCGGCCGAGCGCGAGGTCTCTCTCAAGAGCGGCAACGCGGTACTCGAGGGACTCAGGCGCAAGGGTGTCGATGCCCACGGAGTCGACATACGGGAACCGGCAGATGTGACCGGGCTGGTCGGGCAGGGTTTCGACCGCGCCTTTATCGTATTGCACGGCCGTGGCGGCGAGGACGGACAGATACAGGGAGCGCTGCAGCTGCTCGGCATACCCTATACCGGCAGTGGTGTCATGGGCTCGGCGATCGCCATGGACAAGTACCGCAGCAAACTGGTCTGGAAAGGTCTCGGCATGCCGACGCCGCCATTCCATGTTCTGCGCGAAGAGGCAGATCTTGCGATTGCTGCTGCGCTCGGTTTCCCGCTGATGATCAAGCCGGCACACGAGGGGTCGAGCGTCGGCATGTCGAAAGTGAATGATGACAGTCAGCTGGATGCTGCCTGGCAGGAAGCGCGGAAGTACGACGGCCTCGTGATTGCCGAGAAGTGGATAACGGGGAGCGAGTACACGGCCGCGGTACTGGATGGCGAGCCGCTGCCGCTGATCCGGCTCGAGACACCGCGCGAGTTCTACGACTACGACGCCAAGTACAGGAGCGGTGATACGGGTTACCACATTCCCTGCGGACTCGACGCATCGAAGGAGACCGAGGCGCAACAGATCTCCCTGCAGGCGTGCGAGGCAATCGGTGTCACTGGCTGGGGTCGTGTCGACCTGATGATGGACGAGGCCGGCAATTTCTGGCTCATCGAGGTCAACACGGTGCCCGGAATGACCGATCACAGTCTCGTGCCCATGGCTGCCAAAGCAAAGGGTATCGATTTCGACGAACTGGTCTACCGGATCCTGCACCAGACACTGGAGGTGCGCTGATGGCGGCGAGTCGCAAGAAGACCGAGACACAGAAGCAGCAGAAAGAGCGAGCTGCCATCAGGCCTGGCGAGCTGGTCTGGGTGCGTCTCGGCGGGCTCTTCCTGTTTCTTGGTGCGGTCGCAGTTGCCGTTTACTGGGCACAAATGAAGCTCAGGGATCCCTCGCTCCTGCCTGTA
>JASFFK010000278.1:0-3440 GCA_050124335.1 Chromatiales bacterium
AATCCCGAGCACCGCGGCAGGATCAACTACAAGAACAATAAAACCAAGGCGAAATATTCCGGTGAACTGCGTAAAAGCACAGTGGACAGGGATGTTGCACGTGGCCGTGTCGGTGACAAGAAGCCCGGTACACGGGATCTCAAGAAACCAGCGCAGCGGGATGCGAACAAGCTTGCCGGTCGTGACGTCAAGAAACCAGCGCAGCGGGATGTGAAGAAGCCGGCAACACGCGATATCAAGAAACCCGAGGGTCGCGATATCAAGAAACCTGCGCAGCGCGACGTGAAGAAACCCGTCAAGCGGGATGTCAAGCTCGATCGTCCCAAGCAAACGAAACCTGCTGCGAAACCGGCAACGCGCGATATCAAAAAGCCTGCATCGCCTCAGGTGAAGAAACCGCAAACGCGAGACACCCAGGCATTCAAGCCATCAAAATCGAGCCAGGCACGTGCTGCAAGCAACCGTGGCGCAAAAAGCGTCAGCCGAAGCAGCGGTGGTGGCCGGGCTGCCCGGGCCCGGCGTTGACCGAGCCGCTTACTGACAAGCATGACTTGAAACAGCAGGAAACAGGATTACGACCATGAATAGACCGGTTAAAGTTTTTCAAATCCTCCGGGTCACGGCGATGTTGCTCGTATCGTCACAGGCCTTTGCAGAACAGGCACGTTATGCCACTCCCGAAGAAGCAGCCCAGGCACTGATCAATGCCGCCGCGACATCGGACATGGATGCACTGAGAACAGTGCTCGGGCCCGAAGCCGATGAACTCTCCTCCGGTGACCCTGTGGCAGATGCCGCGGACCGTGAAGACTTCATCGAATCCGCCGTGGCTGCGGCCGGCATCGAGCAGGAAGAGGGTGTCGAGGATGTCGCAACCCTTGTTATCGGCGAGGATGACTGGCCATTCGCCATACCGCTTGTGAAGGAAAATGATCAATGGCGCTTCGACATGGAAGCCGGACTGGAGGAACTCTACGCTCGGCGTATCGGGCGCAATGAGCTCCATGCCATTGCCGTGCTGCAGGAAATCGTTGACGCCCAGCGTGAGTATTACGCAATTGACAGGGACGGTGACGGTATCAGTGAATACACGCTCAGACTGGCCAGCAGTGAAGGAAAAAAAGATGGCCTCTACTGGCCGGTTGGAGACGGCCAGGAACCAAGCCCGATCGGGCCGTTGATCTCGGAGGCCGTGGCACAAGGCTACGAGAAGAGCAGCGACGGAGAGCCGGTCCCCTTCCATGGTTACTACTACAGGGTTCTCGAAGAGCAGGGGCCGCATGCATCGGGCGGTGCCATGCAGTACATGCAGGACGGTAATGCCATCCGCGGTTTTGCCGTCCTGGCTTATCCTTCCGAGTACGGTAATTCCGGGATCATGAGTTTGGCAGTCAACCAGGACGGCATCATCTTTGAAAAGGACTTCGGTGAGGAGACTGCTGCAACTGCGGAGTCCCTGTCGTCCTTCGATCCGGATACCAGCTGGGAACCGGTTACGGATTGAGCATCCCCGTCACACGGTTCGCCGCCGCGTCCCGCGGCGGTGACCGTCAGGCCAGCACCCGTCGTCCCGGGGATGTCGTTTCATTCCATGGCAGTTCCCCGACATCCTCGCTTCCCCGTTTCGCCAGTCCCGGGTCACGCAGCGGTTTCCTTGCGACCCTATTGTTGCTGGTTACCTCTCTGCTCTCCATGGCTCATGCGCCGGGCACTATGGCCGGATCGATTGCGGTCAATCCTGATGGTGCGGAAACAGCGCGCGGTGTGCTCGCAGAGTACAGAACCTCGGGATACCTGAATCTGCAACATGCTCCATCCGGAGGAACGGGCACGGGCATTGTCGTCGATGATCGTTCGCATGTTCTCACGAGCTATCACGTGGTCGAGAAGTGTGACAGTCTGATACTGCGTCACAGCAATCTGGCCATACGGGCGCGTCTCATTCGATTCGATGACAAGCTCGATCTGGCGATTCTGGTACCTGAAAGGCCCTTTCCTGCCATTCCTGCAATCTTTCGCGAGAGTCCACCTGTAGCAGGGGAGAGCGTTGTTATCGCGGGCTTCCCGAAAGAAGTTGTCAGCCAGGGGCTGCTGAAAGCTGTCTCGGCAGAGATTGTCAGTGTCAAAGCGGAGACACCGCACCACGGGATGATGCGCCTCTCCGCAGTCCTCAATCAGGGAGCGAGTGGTGGCCCGGTGCTTGATCGGTCGGGACGTGTCATTGGACTCGTTGCCGGGATGCTCGTCGACAGCCGGAGAGGGATGCCTGTCGATGCCCCCGGACTTGCGATACGCCCTGAAATCGTTCAGGAATTTCTGAAGGGTGCGGGAATTGGTTTCAGAAAGGGCAAGGATAGGGCCGCGACAGTGTCTGCTATCGCGAAACAGGGGGCAAACCAGATCGTCAAGATAGAATGTTCAGGCCGCTGATCATCCATTAGCAGCCAATGTCCCGGTCCACCTCGACGGTCCCTGAATTGCACCGGACAGTCCAGGTGTTCTCTTCCTATCCTGAAATCACAGTCCGGCAAAAACCGGCATGCCCCCCGGAGGATGACACCTCATCCCTTGTTACTTCCCGGGCGGCTTGATTGTTTTGTGACTCACAGTCCAGTGAAAACCGGCATGTCCCTTGGAGGATGACACCTCATCCCGGGTCACTTCATAGGTCCCTGCATTGCACTGGACGCTCCAGGTGTTTTCTGAAGATTCACTGACACTGATGACCTGATTGCAAGGGAAATCCGCGCTTCGGATTGCCGCAGCCAGGGTCCCGTGATCCATTTCTTCGGCAAAAGCACCAGGCGCGATAAGCAACGCGGATACAGCCGTTATGCCGACAAGCTTTTGTAGTCTGTAGTTCATCTGTTTTTTCTCCTTTTCTGGTCGATGCTTCGACAAATTGCAGGTTTCTAACGCCTGCTCCTCTGATTTAAAGATAGCAGTTACCGGTCAATCTGGACAGTCGGCAAACGCCTCCCATTGACAGTGTGCATGCCGGTTTTTGCTGGTGTGTCCTTACCAGCTGGGGATGACAGAGACATCCTTGTGCTATAACCTCAGGGTGTTTTCCAATCACCCTTGCGAATCCATCACCAGGGAGAGACGTATGCGCAACCAACTCATATCTGCCTTACTTGCCATATCGCTTGCCTCGCACGGCTCACTTGCCCTTGCCGCAGATGTGGCTGATCGAATCTGGCATGGCGGTCCCGTCATCACCATGAATGATGCGACCATGCGGGCCGAGGCCGTCGCTGAAAAAGACGGGAAGATTCTTGCGGTGGGCACGAAAGATGAGGTGATGGCTCACCAGGGCGATGGCACGCAGCTCATCGATCTGGCGGGGCGCACGATGATCCCGGGATTTGTCGACAGTCATGGCCACGTGTTCGGCGGCGGCCTTCAGGCCATGTCAGCCAATCTGCTGGCTCCGCCCG
>JASFFK010000279.1:0-3423 GCA_050124335.1 Chromatiales bacterium
AGATGTGGCTGAACGGTCCGGGCCAGTTCCCTTCTAACGCGTCGAGCATCGCAGTCCCTGACAGGAGAAAAGCGAGGCGTGTCTGAGCGCAGTGAGTTGGCGAGCGCCTGTCAGGGACGCAAAGCGCAGAGGAGCCGCAGGCCGCGTTAGCAGGGTGCCCTTTTCTTGGCCTACTTTCTATTGGGCAAGCAAAAGAAAGTAGGGTTCCTGCGGCGCACCCGCCGCTTTCAAAATAAAGCCCGCGCGCCGACGCCCATATCACAATCAAATCACCACGAAGCGATTCAACACCCGACACAGATCACAAAAAAACCGACTTCATCCCGAAAAATAAAAAACTGTGGTAATTTTCCAAAACACTAAAAAACAACATATCACCAAGGGAGAATCCACGATGCAGCAAACCCGCTTCCTGCTCGATCAGAAAGACCTGCCGGATCACTGGTACAACGTCGTTGCGGACATGCCCAATCCGCCGGCGCCCTATCTGGGCCCTGACGGCAATCCCGTACCGCCGGAGGCAATGCTGCAGATATTCCCCGAGGCGCTCGTCATGCAGGAGGTCTCGGCCGAGCGCTGGATCCCGATCCCGGATGAGGTGCGCGAGGCATTGACCATGTGGCATCCATCGCCACTCATTCGTGCCACCAGGCTCGAAAAGGCGCTCGGGACCCCGGCCAAGATCTACTTCAAGAACGAATCGGTCAGCCCGGCCGGTTCTCACAAGCCGAATACGGCTATCGCACAGGCCTGGTACAACAAGCAGGCCGGCATCAAGCGCCTGACAACCGAAACCGGCGCCGGACAGTGGGGCTGCTCGCTGTCGCTGGCAGGCCAGATCTTCGGCCTCGATGTACGCGTCTACATGGTCAAGATCAGCTACGAGCAGAAGCCCTACCGGCGCACGCTCATGCGAACCTGGGGCGCCGAGGTCTTCCCGAGCCCGACTGACATGACAGAGTCTGGCAGACACATTCTCGCGCAACACCCGGACTCGGAAGGATCGCTCGGCATTGCGATCTCGGAAGCCGTCGAGGAGGCAGCGAGCCGCGATGACACCAACTACGCGCTCGGCTCTGTACTGAACCACGTGTTATTGCACCAGACCATCATCGGCCAGGAGGCGAAGAAGCAGCTCGAGATGGCCGGCGACTACCCCGACATGATCTTCTCCCCCTGCGGCGGCGGCTCCTGCTTCGGCGGCATCGCATTTCCATTCTTCGCCGACAAGGCGGCCGGCAAGGACGTCACGCTGGTCGCGGTGGAGCCGAGTTCCTGTCCGTCACTGACGAAAGGCGTCTACGCCTATGATTTCGGCGACACCGAAGGGCTGACGCCGCTCATGAAGATGTACACTCTGGGCCACGACTTCATGCCGCCCGGCATCCACGCCGGCGGTCTGCGCTACCACGGCGAATCGGCGCTGATCAGCCAGCTCTATGACGAGGGACTCATCGATGCGATCGCAATCCCCCAGACCGAGACCTTCGAGGCCGGCGTCCTGTTCGCGCGGACCGAGGGCATCGTGCCGGCTCCCGAATCCTGCCACGCTGTCGCCGGCGCCATCCGCGAGGCGAAGCGCTGCAAGGAGACCGGCGAAGCGAAGACGCTGCTGTTCAACCTCTCGGGCCATGGCCACTTCGACATGAGCGCTTACGAGCGCTTCCTCGACGGCGAACTGAAGGACTTTGACTACCCGGCAGAGGCGATCGCCGAGTCCTTACGGCACCTGCCGAAAGTCGGCTGATTTTCTTGCGATCAAACCTGATGCGGGGCCGCCCTGCGCGGCCCCTTTCACTCTCCTCGATTCAAGGGCGGCAGCTGACAATAATATCTTGCCGGCCACTACAGGAAACCGCGACATGACCAGCATCGGCACTCCCCTCTCTCCCACGGCAACGCGCGTCCTCTTCTGTGGCGGCGGTGAACTCGGCAAGGAGGTCGTCATCGAATTGCAGCGTCTCGGCGCCGAGGTCATCGTCGTCGACCGCTACCCCAACGCACCGGCGATGCAGGTCGCACACCGCAGCCATGCCATCGACATGCTCGACGGCAAGGCACTGCGCACGGTCATCGAGGCGGAAAAGCCGGATTACATCGTTCCGGAGATCGAGGCCATCGCGACCGGGACGCTCGTCGAACTCGAGGAAGAGGGTTATACAGTGATCCCGACGGCGCGCGCTGCACAGCTGACGATGAACCGCGAGGGCATCCGCAGGCTGGCAGCAGAAGAACTAGGGCTTCCGACCTCGCCTTACCGCTTCGCAGCCTCGCGCGAGGAGTTCGACGCAGCCATCGCTGAAATCGGCATCCCGTGTGTCGTCAAGCCGATCATGAGTTCATCCGGCAAGGGCCAGAGCACGATCAGGTCCGGGGGCGACATCGACCGGGCCTGGGAATACGCCCAGGCTGGCGGGCGGGCCGGCGCAGGCAAGGTAATCGTCGAGGGTTTCGTCGATTTCGATTACGAGATCACGCAACTGACCGTGCGACACGCGGAAGGGACGAGTTTCTGCGCCCCGGTTGGCCACGTGCAGGTCGGCGGCGATTACCGCCAGTCATGGCAGCCGCAGCCGATGAGCGAGACGGCGCAGGCAAGGGCGCGCGAGATTGCGAAAAAGATCACGGAAGCGCTGGGCGGACGCGGCATCTTCGGTGTCGAGCTCTTCATCCGTGGCGACGAGGTGATCTTCAGCGAAGTCTCGCCACGTCCCCACGACACCGGCATGGTGACCATGATCTCGCAGGACCTGTCGCAGTTCGCGCTGCACGCACGCGCCATCCTCGGCCTGCCGGTCCCGAATATCCACTTCCATGGCCCGTCGGCCAGCAGCGTGATTCTCGTGGAAGGCAGCTCGCAACAGGTGGTCTTCGGCAATCTCGAGGCCGTGCTCAGCGAGCCCGACACCCAGCTGCGCCTCTTCGGCAAGCCCGAGGTCAATGGCGAGCGCCGGATGGGCGTCGTGCTGGCGCGCGGCGAGACAGTCGACGAAGCGCTGGAAAAGGCGAAGAAGGGATCAGGGAGTGTCGAAATCACGCTTTGAGGTCTTCCGGGGCCGGAGTCGATCTGATTCCGCCACCTGTTCTTGTTGCTCTTGTTGACCTGCTTGTGGGAGCCCGCACCGCGGGCGAATAGTTTTTCAGAAACACCATCTTCGCCGAGTGGGCCCGGCTACTGCAGATGTTCCCTCACAGGGGTCGAAGTCAATCGACTCAGACCCCAGATAAACCCCTTCCAACGCGTCGAGCATCGCGAAGCAATTAAAACAGCGGATGACTGTGATCCGTTATGGACCTACTTCGCTCCTCAACACGCACCAACAGCAAAAAAGACGTAATATCATGGAATTGAAATTTCCTAACCACGCCCATACATCCACTGTCTGAGTGCGTGAATTCCATCAGGAGATTCCCATGGAAAAC
>JASFFK010000280.1:0-3422 GCA_050124335.1 Chromatiales bacterium
TTCCAACATCTTCTCATCTTTTGGCCGAATCCATCTCGATCGAGGCTTTGCGCAAGTTAACATGTTCGCCAACAGGACCTCGCCTATTTCAATACCAGCAAGACCAGCTCGCCTACCAGCTATTTTGTCTGAAATGATTCGTTCCGGAGATTGTGTTCTCATGAAGATATCGAGATTCCTGCTCCCTTGCCTGATCTCCAGCACACTCCACGCAGATGATTTATATGCCCAAATGGCATTTCAGGATATGACATTCCAGGTAGAGAGTCCGAACAACGGACTGATCAATTCCTTCACCGTCAGAGCTGGAACAGCAGACGGCTCCATAGGCACGTTGGAAACAGAGGCAGATGGAACAATCACCAATGTCGAACTCCCCGACCTGAATGCAAATCACTACCCGGGGATCTACATCTACGCCAATTCGGCCGGCATCAGTTCCTATGGGTCACTGATCGTCTAGGCATCAAATCACAACAATTCACTCAGTCAAACCTTCTTGCCACCGATCGAGCAAGAGTCTTCCGAGGCGAAGAGCCATATGGAGCACGACGAATTTGCCGTGGATAAAACCTCTTTCATATGACGCTTTCCCGTATACCAGGATGGCGATCCCAACGCTGCGCCCAGTGGAGGTACGAGACAGATTCAGTACAAGCTCAAGGCCGATGAGGCCGGCTGGGTGCTGCACCAGAATCGTGTCATGGAATACTGATCAGCCCTTCCTCCCATCCCTGAAAGCGGCAACGATGCTCGCGGCTAAAACACAATGAGCTCATGTTATTGCGCCTGATTCCTGGAAGGATTATGGATTTCTATGAAACCCTTGGAGAACAGGAACTGCTCACAGTTTAGGCCGGCTTTCTCAGTACCACATCGCCAGTAGAGAGCGAGGCACATGGAGATCGTTTACGGGACTGCCGGTTTTAGTCATCCAGGATTTCATTTACTCCGTGTACAGGAACTCTTGGATAAAGCGTTGAATAATTCAGCCCTTCATGACGAGCACCGTAGCGCTCGGGAACATCCTGGGTCCAGTCACTGGGTATGACCAGCGGTATGACGAGAAGAAACCTGAACAGCACGCGCTTGAGCCGGCTGGTTTCGCGAACATCCATCTCCTCTCCCCCGTAAATGTCGGAAATGGCAAGAGGCCTGACACCGCTGCGAGCCTGGCGATAGGCCCAGATGATGAGGCCAGTTCCAAGAAGCGTCATACCGATATTAAAATCCTGGCCTGGCGGAAGCCCGAAGAACTCTGTTCGGTACTCCCTGAAAAAATCAACAAAAATGCGGAAGAAGCCATATCCGACAAGAAACGAACCAAGCAGCACTCCGCGAGGCGGATGAATTTGTCTGATCATGAACAGGATGGGTATGAGAAGAAGGTTCTTGATCCCGTCGTAAAGCACAACAGGATGCCGGAAGCCTTCAGCATCCGGAAACTTCACCGCCCACCAGACATCGGTAACACTGCCGACAATCTGGCCATCGATAAAGTTGCCCAGTCTTCCGAGCCCCATGATAAGCGCTGCAGGAATAACAAGTTCATCGGCAAGTTCAAGGAAGTTACGTTGGCTTTTGCGACAGTAGTAGAGAATGCCTAATGTGGCGCCAAGCAGAATGCCATGTGTGGACATACCTCCCAGCCAGATTGCAAAGATATACCATGGGTGAGAGCCATAATAGGACCATTCATAGAAGATAACCTCAACCATTCTTCCACCGACCAGGACGCCAACAGCCATAGCGATACTCAGGTCGTAAACATCGCGCACATCCATTTGCAAATAGTGACGAACACTGCGAAGCCAGTAATAAAGCCCCAGAAAACCGAGTGTGTAACTCAGGCCATACCACCAGAGATACATGCCGCCGATCTGGCCAATCACAGGATCGATATTGTGTACAAATGGTCCGGGCATCAATTGTTGATTCTTGACTGGTTGGATTATTTGTTGATATCAGAACAGACCTGCATTCATGTCAAGTCAGATTCGAAAATCGCTTAAGCTAGCAATAGACACCGTCGTTGAAGCATTACTCAAGAGGGTCAGTAATGGAACAGTTATCGATACAGCTCGTATTTCATGGTGTGCTTGTACTGGTTGTCAGTGTTCTTGGCGGTGTCGTTTTGTGGCGTGTCCTTCTAAAACAGGATTATGGACCCCAGTGGCATCTGTTACATGCAGGCGGTACAGTGCGTGGCGTTTTACTCATCGCTCTTTCCTCAGTCCTCCATTTCCCTGTTTTGCCGCTCACTGCACTTTCCATTATGATCTGGCTGTTCATCATCAGCATCTGGGCATCTGTTTTCGCAATGCTGATCGCTGCCTTGACGGGTGACAGAGGACTCCAGAACAGAGGGGCATTTGCGAACAGATTGATTTATCTGCTTTATGTCATTCATGCAGTGACCCTGATACCTGCTTTTCTCATTCTGATGTACGGGCTGATCAGGGCCATGTGAATCAGGCTTTGATCCGTACATATCATGACGTCCATTAAACACACACTCGATAGAAAAGAACGAATTATCAAAACGACAAGCCTGCCCCCTTGTCAGGAGCGTCATGAGGAAGCAGTCTGCCCGATGCACATAGCCGTCAGAGGTGCCCGTCTTCTCCCGCGCCATCTCCACCAATCCATGCCCTCGCGGGAACACCCGGCAACACCAATACCGGCCCTGTTGAGCCGTCGCCAACCCGGTGCTTCATGTCAATCTCCTGAAACATGAGCAAGCCTTGTCTATGCTTAAGGCTCAACCCAACCAAAAGGCAAGAAGATGGCGGAATCACTCTACGAACGACTCGGGGGCACTGAAGGCATCAACAGGATTGCCAGTGACCTCGTGGACATCCACATGGGCAACCCACGTATTTCTCCACGCTATGCGAACAGCGATCTCAAAAAGGTCAAGCATGGAGCAGCGACTTTCTTCATAGCGGGTACCGGCGGACCGAACAACTACGAGGGAAAGGACATGGTCTCGACCCACAGCGGGATGAACATCAGTGGTGAAGAATTCCTCGCAGTTCTCGATGACTCGCTCAAGGCACTGGACATGAACGGGGTTGGCCAGAGAGAAAAGGAGGAAGTGCTCTACATCCTTTACAGCATGAAACCCGAGATCATCAATCTCTGACGACCCTTGGCCGTTTGTCGTCATTCAATGACCATTGTGCGGCCAGGTCCTCGCAAGCGACAGCTGGCAATCGTGGACCAAATGGAGTGCGGTCAGGGCAAGAACCCGATCTCCTCGTAGAACTTCCTGGCGCCTGGATGAAGAAGTTCGACAGGCACATAGTTGACCGTGTTTGCGGCCTGCGTATAGCGCCCTTGCGGGAGTCGCGCGGTGAATTCATCGTGCCCCAGATGCATGGCGCGTACCAGCCGGTATGCCGTCTCATCGGCGAGGTCCG
>JASFFK010000281.1:0-3417 GCA_050124335.1 Chromatiales bacterium
GGTGTGGAGACCGACTCCTGTCGCCTTGATGCTGTTCTTTAATGTGCGCTGCTTGATCATTCAGCTGCCTCGGTCAAATCTGTCGTAAAAACCGTCTCTGAAAATAAGGGGTATCCCTTAATTTCGCCCCCGGATTTTACGCTTATCTCAGGGTATTCCCTAATATTTGACACTATTTTGGCAGGGAGTTCAACCTGCTGCTGCTTTTTTTCAATCTGCCTGCCGGCGTAAAAATGCCGGGATATCCAGGTAATCCATGTCCTGGCTCGCTCCGCTCTCGGCCTTTGGCATGTCAGGGCTCTTGCGAATGACGGTCGGGTTGTCGTAGTCGGAATACCCTGATCCGGCAGTCTTGGAGACAGCGGACTCGGCTGTTTCCTGCACGGCTTCGACGACATCACTGTTGGCGACACGTGCCGGCTTCACAACTTCTACATGCGGTTTCGGGCGCGAGGCGCTCGTGGACCCGCCGATACCGGTCGCGACAACCGTAACGCGCAGTTCGTCATGCATGTCCGGATCGATGACCGTACCCACGACAACTGTCGCGTCGTCATCCGCATACTCACGCACCGTGGTACCGACCTCGTCGAACTCGCCGATGGACATGTCCAGCCCGGCCGTGATGTTCACGAGCACGCCCTTTGCTCCGGCAAGGTTGATGTCTTCGAGCAGCGGGCTCTGCAGGGCGGTCTCGGCCGCTTCCCTCGCACGCTTGTCCCCGCTTGCACTGCCGCTGCCCATCATGGCGATACCCATTTCGGACATGACGGTACGCACGTCGGCGAAATCAACATTGATCAGGCCCGGCTTGGTGATGAGTTCGGATATGCCCTGAACGGCGTTCAGCAATACGTCATTGGCCGATTTGAAGGCATCCAGCAGTGACATGTTGGAACCGAGAACGGCCGCAAGCTTGTCATTCGGAATGGTGATCAGCGAGTCGACGCTCTCGCGCAGCGCCTTGATACCGGCTTCGGCAACCTGCGCCCGCTTTCCTCCCTCGAACGTGAAGGGCTTGGTGACCACCGCGACGGTCAGGATACCGAGTTCCTTGGCCACCTCTGCCACGACAGGAGCAGCGCCTGTTCCAGTACCGCCCCCCATGCCCGCGGTGATGAA
Source organism: Chromatiales bacterium (assembly GCA_050124335.1). Classification (GTDB taxonomy): domain Bacteria; phylum Pseudomonadota; class Gammaproteobacteria; order Chromatiales; family Chromatiaceae; genus Sva-25. Next base: position 1,123 of record JASFFK010000281.1, read on the forward strand.
GACCATGTCGGCACCCTGCAGCTGTTCCTTGATGCGGTCGCGATCTTCCATCGCTGCCTGCTGGCCGACCTGGGGGTTTGCGCCCGCACCGAGCCCTTTCGTCAGGTTGGAACCGATTGGCAGCAGCGTAGTAACGCCGCTCTTGTTGAGTGCCTGCACGTCTGTGTTGGCACAAATAAAATCCACGCCCTCGAGGTTCGCGCTCAGCATGTGGCTGACAGCATTGCCGCCGCCACCGCCGACACCGATGACCTTGATGACTGCTTCCTGTGTGAAGTTATCAACGATCTCAAACATTGTTTTCTCCTGCGCCTGATTGATTGATTGAACAAAACATCTTGTTCCCGTTGCAGCAGTCCCGTCGGTCTGCTGCACCGCATGCGGCAGATGCCGCAATTCTGTCTCCGGCTGTCACCCGGACAGCCATTAAAAATTCCCCTGGAACCAGCCTCTCATCTTGCTCCAGATATCCTTGAGCCCACCGCCCTGCGCCGACTGGCGCTGGCTCGCTGAACCGTTTTCGTGCCCGAACAGCAACAGTCCGACACCCGTGGCATGAATCGGGTTATTGACGACCTCCGACATGCCCGAAACGAGGGTCGGCGCACCGAGCCGCACCGGCATGTGGAACACCTCCTCCGCGAGGTCGATGAGGCCTTCGATCTTCGAACTGCCACCTGTCATGACAATGCCGCCCGCGAGCAGGCTCTCGAAGCCGCTGCGGCGCAGCTCCGCCTGGATCAGCTGCAGCAGCTCCTCGTAGCGCGGCTCGATGACCTCGGCCAGCGTCTGTCGCGAGAGCCTGCGTGCCGGCCGGTCACCGATACTCGGCACCTCGATGGTCTCTTCGGCCGCCGCGAGCTGACGCAGCGCGCAGCCGTATTTCATCTTGATCTCCTCGGCATGAAGTGTCGGAGTACGCAGCGCAACCGCGATGTCATTCGTGACCTGGTCGCCCGCAATCGGTATGACGGCCGTGTGGCGAATGGAGCCCTCGGTAAAGACCGCGATGTCGGTCGTGCCGCCACCGATATCGACGATGCAGACGCCGAGCTCTTTCTCATCGTCGGAGAGCACCGCATAGCTCGAAGCGAGCTGCTCGAGGATGAGGTCATCAACCTCGAGTCCACAACGACGGACACACTTCTCGATGTTCTGGGCCGCGCTGACGGCACCCGTGACCATGTGCACGCGCGCCTCGAGCCGCACGCCCGACATGCCAACAGGCTGGTGGATTCCCTCCTGCTGGTCGATGATGAATTCCTGCGGCAGGATATGGAGGATCTTCTGGTCCGCAGGGATAGCAACAGCCTGGGCCGCGTCGATAACGCGATCGACATCGTTCTGTGTCACTTCGCCATCCTTGATGGCGACGATGCCATGCGAATTGAGACTGTTGACATGGCTGCCGGCGATGCCGGCGTAGACCGAGTGGATTTCGCAACCAGCCATGAGCTCGGCCTCCTCGACAGCGCGCTGGATCGACTGCACCGTCGACTCGATGTTGACCACCACGCCCTTCTTGAGGCCATCTGACTTGTGGCTGCCGATGCCAATCACCTCGATCTCGCCGTCTTCGCGGATCTCGCCGACCAGCGCGACAATCTTCGAGGTGCCGATATCGAGGCCGACAATCAGGTTCTTGTCTGTTCGCTTGCTCATGCCTGTGACTCTCCCGGCTGTTCCGGGTTTTCTGTCGCTTGCTGTTTTACTTTCACTGCTACACCGCCTGAATAGCGCGCATCGATGACCTCCACCGAAGCCACCTGCTCACCAAGCTTTCCGAGAAAATGGGTTACCCGTACCAGTCTCCGCGGCACTTCTTCCTTGCCGAGTTCGATGCGCGGGCCGTTAGCGAGCCAGAATGTCCATCCGCCGCGCCGGTTCTGGGTGATGCGGTCGACCCTTGCGAGCTTTTCAACCGACTTGCTGATATACCTGTACTGGCGAAGAACCTCTTTCGCCTGCTCGTCGTCAGCGGCAAGGTACGCGAGCCCGGTGAAAGGCTCGATCGTCGCGGGTGCGAATACGACACCCTTGTCACTGATGAGGCGCTTCTCGCCCCAGCGTGCGTAAGGCTGATGCTCAATGACACTGACAACGAGCGTGTCGGGCCAGACCCGGCGCACGGTCGCGCCTGCAACCCAGGGCAACTCCCTGACCGCCGACTGGATTTCACGCACATCGAGCGTGAAATAGCCGCCCCGGACAGCGCGGCTGACGACCCGTTGCAATTCGTCACGCTCGGTATGGAGAAAATCGCCATCGAGCACGACGGACTGTACGGGCAGGAGC
>JASFFK010000282.1:0-3415 GCA_050124335.1 Chromatiales bacterium
TATGACGCGTTATGCTGAACCGATCACCATCCACCTCTACTCGGAAGTCCTTCAGAAGTTCCGCCTTGCAGCCCAGGGCAAGCGCACAGGGAAGCAGCCACCCGAGCGTCTGCGCCGTCGTGTCGAGACCTATTTCGACCCGCTGCCTTTCTATTACGAACCGCTCGAGAACCGGCATGTCAACTCGAACCAGTACCCGCTGAATGCGCTGACACAGCGTCCTATGGCGATGTACCACTCGTGGGATTCACAGAATGCCTGGTTGCGCCAGATACATACCCACAACTACATGTTCGTCAACCCGAAGACAGCCGAGGCGAACGGCATCGCAGACGGCGACTGGATGTGGGCCGAGTCGATCCATGGCCGAATCCGTTGCATGTGCCGCTACTCCAACGCGGTCGAGCCCGGTACCGTCTGGACATGGAATGCCATTGGCAAGGCAGCCGGGGCCTGGGGGCTGTCGGACAAGGCAAATGAGTCGCAGAAGGGCTTCCTGCTGAACCACGTGATCTCCGAAGAACTACCGCCGTGCGAATCCGGCAAGCACATCTCCAACTCTGATCCGGTCACAGGTCAGGCTGCCTGGTTTGATGTTCGTGTCAATATCTACAAGGCAGACAGCGACGAACCGGAAGTGAGCTATCCGCAATTCAAGCCGCAGAGGAAAGTACCGGGCCAGGATTCAAGGCGCGGTAAATGGCAGGCCTATTTCGCGGGCATGCTCGGCAAGAAGAAAGCAGGTTGAGGGAGAGACGATGTCACAACTCGCACTGGTTATTGATCTGAACGTCTGCGTCGGCTGCCATGCCTGCGTTACCTCCTGCAAGGAGTGGAACACGTCCGGCTGGGCCGGGACCATGGCAGACAAGAATCCCTATGATGCCGACCCGACCGGCACCTTCTTCAATCGCGTCCAGACCTACGAGGTTGGTGAATTTCCGAAGACGGAAACCATCCACTTTCCCAAGAGTTGCCTGCACTGCGAGGAGCCGCCGTGTGTTCCTGTTTGCCCGACAGGCGCTTCCTACAAGCGCAAGGACAATGGCGTCGTGCTCGTCGACTACGACAAGTGCATCGGCTGCAAGTACTGCTCCTGGGCGTGCCCTTATGGTGCGCGCGAGCTCGATGAGCAGCAGAAGGTCATGAAGAAATGCACTCTCTGTATTGATCGCATCAGTGACGAGAGCCTGCCGCCATCCGAGAGAAAACCGGCCTGCGTTCTCGCCTGCCCAACCAGCGCACGCCTGTTCGGCGATGTGCATGACCCGGATTCAGAGGTTTCGGTCGCGATCCGCGAGCAGGGAGGATACCAGCTCATGCCGGAATGGGGCACCAAGCCAGCCAACCATTACCTGCCTCGCCGCAAGACCAGTCTCAAGATTCACGAGGATGAGTTGCATCGTGTCGACAACCCGCTGCTCGAGGAACTCGAGGTCCCGGTAGACGAAGGTGCTGCAATCGACGACGTCGCATTCTGATCGGTCAAGGTTATTCGGAGAACATCATGCATCCTGCATTTTCAGTTATCTTTCTCACAACCCTGATCGGCGCGGGTCAGGGGCTCTTCCTTGCGCTATTCACGGGACAGTTCTATTCAATGGCGAACCTGATCCCTGCGCAGGACAGCATCACCTTCTATGCACTGGGCAGCACCATCGTCCTTGTACTGCTCGGCCTGGGTCTGTTTGCGTCTTTCTTCCATCTTGGTCGTCCCGAGCGTGCCTGGCGTTCCATCACGCAATGGCGCACCTCGTGGCTCTCGCGTGAAGTCATCGTATTGCCTGCCTTCATGTTCCTGGTCTTCATCTACGGAATCAGTCACTACTTCGGCTGGAACGAGACGCTGTTCGTTATCGGTCAGAACTTCGAGATCGATCCAACGATTATCATCGGCGTCATCGCAAGCATGATGGCCTTCGTGCTGTTTATTTGTACCGCGATGATCTACGGTTGCGTGAAATTCATCGAAGAGTGGCATCACTGGTTGACGGTCGCCAACTTTACCTTGCTCGGTATCGCTTCCGGCTTCCTGCTGGCAGCAGCATTCTCTGCTTACCAGGGTGTCGAGCTCGTAACCTTTTACGGGACATGGGCCGTCATTTTCATGCTGCTGGCTCTGGTCACGCGTCTCGCCTCGCTCTATCGCAATGCGACGCTCAAGCACAAATCGACCCCGCAGACTGCGATCGGTGTACGACACACGACCGTCATACAAAGAGCCCAGGGCTTCATGGGCGGCTCCTTCAACACCCGCGAGTTTTTTCATGGCAAGAGCCAGTCGACGCTCAAATTCGTGAAAATCGCCTTCCTGCTGCTCGTCTTCATCCTGCCGGTTACGCTGCTCGCGATTGCATGGAGCATCAATTCGCCAGTGCTGCCGATTGCTGCATTCGTTCTGCAGTACTTCGGGCTGATCATGGAACGCTGGTACTTTTTCGCCGAGGCAAAGCATCCGCAGAATCTCTACTACCAGTCGATGGCCTGATCGATCGAGCAGTAACGGATACAGGTGAATGCCTGAGTTCGTTTGCAAGGAGGGCTACACACAAACAACAAACCCCGCATGTGCGGGGTTTGTTTTTGAAGCCACCCTGGCGGTGATTATTTTGGTTTTGCGTCCTGCTTGCCGTCGTCCTTGTTGCCTTTCGTGCCAATGCTGACGGGCGGCTTCTTCTGTGCCCCCTGGGGACGGCCACCCGGGTTGCGCAGGTCGCGACCGTCGAAGCTGAAATTCTCCAGCTGTTCTCGCGCTTCACCCGGCATATCGGTTGCGGCATTCTCGAACTCGTCGCCGACATCGACCGGGTTCGGCACACTGATGGTCGGAGCGTACCAGCCGCCGGGCATCTTGCCCATGTTGGCCGGCGCATTCAGCATGTCATCCCACATGTCACCGAGACCATCCTTGTAATCGTCCCTGTCGATCCATTCACTCGGGCCTTTTCTGCCAAAGATCGGGCGCCGGTCGCTGAACCAGCTCTCGGGACGCCATGACTGGTTTTTGTTTCCCCACGGGCCATTATTGAAGGGGTTGCGGCTGCCACCCCATGTTGGCCCGCCAGGCCTCTGGTATGGTGCATTGCCATAACGTGGTGGTGGCATGCCCCCCGGAGAAGCACCTGCCGGCCTCTGGACCGTTGATCCGGGAGTAGCCGGGGCGGGAGGGCCCGAGGGACGCATGGGCATCTGGCCGGCGCCGGGCCCCATCGGGCCTGTGGGACGCATGGGCATCTGACCGCCCGCCGGGCCACCAGGGCCCATCGGCACAGGACCACCCATCGGGCCACCAGGGCCCATCGGTACAGGACCACCCATCGGGCCACCAGGGCCCATCGGCACAGGACCACCCATCGGGCCACCAGGGCCCATCGGCACAGGACCACCCATCGGGCCACCAGGCCCCATCGGCGGT
>JASFFK010000283.1:0-3406 GCA_050124335.1 Chromatiales bacterium
AGCGCTACGATGACCTGCCAAAGAACGCCAAGGCCTACCTGCGCAAGGTTGAAGAGCTTTGCGAGACGCCGATCGATATCATCTCGACGGGTCCCGACCGCGAAGAGACGATCGTCCTGCGCCATCCTTTCGAATAACCTCGGGGCCTCAGGGCCGGCGCGAAAACAGCGACAACGGGCGCCCCGGCGCCCGTTGTCAATTATTCGTAGGTCGTCTTCAGATAGTGCAGCAGGCGTTCCCGGATGCGCTCCTGATGACCCTCGTCCTCGATCTGCCTGTCATTGCGGTCGAGAATGTAGAAACTGTCGTCGACCTGTTCCCCGATTGTCGCGACCTTCGCGTTCATGAGGCGGATGTTGCATTCGCTGAAGACCAGCCCGATCAGCGCCAGCAGTCCCGGCCGGTCTGCAGTCTCGAGATGCAGCACGGTGCGGTGATTGGCACTGTCCTGACTGAAGTTGATTCTTGTATCGATGTCAAAATGGCGCAACTGGCGCGGAATGCGCCGTGTACTGGCTGCCGGGATTTGGTCGATCGTCGCCAGTGAGTCCGTCAGGCGCTGTTGTACTTCCTGCATGCGCATGCCCTCGGCAATAGGCTCGCCGTTCTCCTCGAGGACGATGAAACTGTTGATCGTCGTTCTGGTGTCCGATGTCTCGATGCGTGCATGCAGGGTATTCAGGCCAAGATGGTCGAGCACCCAGGTGGTGATCGCGAAGAGGTCATCACGGTCTTCATCGATGATGAGGACCTCGCTGCCACCATGCGAGGCATTGGGTCGCACGCGCACGATCGGACGTTCCTCCGGATGCATGAAAAGCATATTGGTATGCCAGATGATCTCCTCGGCTGAGTTCTGCTGGAAATAATCGCTGCTCAGCGTGGCCCAGAGAGCGATGATCTCCTCCCTCGGCCAGCGGGCCTCCAGATCCTCCAGCGCCTGCTGCTGTTTCTGCTCGATCTGTTCGAGCATGTAGCGTATCTCCTCCTGGCGGTTATCCAGTGCATGGCGCGTGGCACGGTAGAGCTGGTCAAGCAGTGACCCTTTCCAGCTGTTCCAGCGTTTCGGGTTGGTTGCGCGCATGTCGGCATTGGTCAGCAGGAAGAGGAAGTCGAGATGGCGCTTGTCACCCACAATGCCCGCGAATTCCGCGATCACGGCCGGGTCCTCGAGATCCTTGCGCTGCGCAGTCATCGACATCACGAGATGGTGCCTGACGACCCAGGCGACGAGCTGGGCATCTTTCTCGGCGAGGTTGTGCTCGCGACAGAAATCGAGGGCATCCACGGCCCCGAGTTCCGAGTGGTCGCCGCCGCGCCCCTTGGCGATATCGTGAAACAGCGCGGCGATCATGAGCAGCTCCTGTTGCCCGATGCCTTCCATCACTTCCGAGCAGAGAGGGAACTCGCGACGGTATTTCTCCACTGTGAAGCGGCGCAGGTTGCGAACAAGAAACAGTGTATGCGTGTCCACGGTGTAGACATGGAAAAGGTCGTACTGCATGCGTCCGACGATGTTCGCGAATGCGGGGATATAGTAGGCGAGGATGCCGTACCTGTTCATGAGCCGCAGCACGTGTGTGACGCCCCGTGGCTGGCTCAGGATGTCCATGAAGAGGCGCCTGGCCTTGTGATCACTGCGAAAGCGCCTGTCGATCAGCTTGAGGTGCTGGTAGATCAGGCGGATGGTGCTGGCGCGCACGCCACGTATTTCTCCGGGATGCTGTGCCATGAGCAGGAACAGCTCGAGCATCGCGACGGGGCGATGGCTGAAGAGCTGCTTGTCGATGACATCGAGATAACCGTTGATGGTCTGGAACCGCTTGTTCAATACACACGGCGGGCCGAGCTTGTCCCGCAGCACGATCGTCTCCTCGAAATGCTGCAACAGCATGTCGTTCAGGCGCTGCAATCGCGTGACGGTGCGGTAGTATTTCTGCATGAACTTTTCGACGTTCAGGCTGGCTTCGTCGGTCACGAAGCCGAACTGGTCGGCCAGCGTGCGCTGGTAATCGAACAGGATGCGGTCCTCCTCGCGGCCGGTCAGCACATGCAGGGCGAAACGGATTTTCCAGAGATGCTCCTCGCCGAGCACGAGCGCCTTGTACTCGGCATCCGTCAGGAAGCCATGATCGATGAGTGCGCGAAAGGTCTCTGTGCCGAAATAACGCTTGGCAATCCAGCCGATCATCTGGATGTCGCGCAATCCCCCGGGCCCCTCCTTGATGTTGGGCTCGAGGTTGTGAGCCGTGTCGTCGTACTTGAGATGCCGTTCCTTCTGCTCCTGCATCTTTGCGGCGAAGAAGACATCAGTCGGCCAGATCCTGTCGGGCGAGGTGCCTTCGATCATGGCGTCGAAGAGCCCGTGATCGCCCGCGAGGTGACGGGCCTCGAGCAGGTTTGTCGCTATGCTGATGTCGTCCCGGGCGTGTTCGATACACTCCTTGACAGTCCGCACGCTCTGGCCGACACAGAGGCCGATATCCCACAAGAGCGTGATGAGGCCCGAGATCGATTCGGCCAGGAACTCGTTGCGTTCCTCCGGCACAAGGAAGAGCAGGTCGATGTCAGAGGCAGGATGCAGTTCTGCGCGTCCGTAGCCGCCCACGGCAATCAGAGTCGCTTCCTGTTCGCCGATATGGTCTTCCCAGAGACGCTGGAGGACGGTGTCTATCAGCAACGCCCGGCCGTTGACCAGCTCGCGAATCGGACGATTGGCGCGGAAAAGCGCTGACAGCTGCTCCGTGATTTCCTTCAGGGTCTCCTTGAGACGGGGAATCGAGAGTTCCTCGCCGGATTGCAACCTTGCAACCAGGCTTTCATGCAGGTCCCGGACTGTCATCAGGACGCGGCTGCTTCCTCGCTGCGCAGTGTCAGCACTTCATGGCCGCTGGCGGTAACGAGCAGGGTGTGTTCCCATTGCGCCGAAGGTTTGCGGTCCTTGGTGACGACCGTCCATTTGTCAGGCAGGAGCTTCACGTGGCGCTTGCCGGCATTGACCATCGGCTCGATGGTGAAGCACATGCCTTCCTGCAGCACCGTGCCGGTGCCTGCCGAACCGTAGTGCAGGACCTGGGGATCCTCGTGAAACTCGCGGCCGATACCATGGCCGCAGTATTCGCGTACCACCGAGAAACCCTCGCTTTCGACATGATTCTGGATGGCGTGGCCAATATCGCCCAGCGTGGCACCCGGCCGGACGATGTCGATCCCTTTCCAGAGTGCGCTGTGGGCAACTTCGGTGACGCGCCTGGCCAGTACCGAGGGCTGGCCGATATAGAACATCTTGCTGGTATCGCCATGAAAACCGTCCTTGATAACGGTGATGTCGATATTGATGATATCCCCGTTTTTCAATACCTTGCCGCCGGGTATGCCGTGGCAGACCTGGTGGTTGACGGAGGTG
>JASFFK010000284.1:0-3400 GCA_050124335.1 Chromatiales bacterium
AACCACAGACCGCCGTTCTGCTGACCTGGCCCCATGGTGACAGTGACTGGGCCGGCTCGCTGGATCGCATCTCTGCCACGTACCTGGAGATGGCCAGGGCAATCAGCCGCCACCAGTGGCTCATCATCCTTGCCCATGACAGGCTATTGCAGGAACAGCTATCGTCCCTGCTGGCCGACAGCCCTCATATCCAAATCGTACATCAGCCCTCCAACGATACCTGGATTCGCGACTATGGACCGCTGAGCATCGAAATCAGGAAGCATGTCACACACCTCAACTTCCGTTTTGATGCCTGGGGCGGCAAGTACGATGCCCGGCTCGATGACACCGTCAGTCGCGCGCTGGATGAACAGGGCCTGTTCGGTTGCGGGATGCTGCATGAATCCATGGTCCTCGAAGGTGGCGCAGTCGAGACCGATGGATGCGGCACTTTGCTGGCCACACGGGGATCGATTCTCTGTGAACGACGCAATCCCGGCATGGACCAGTCCCGGATCGAGGAGCAGCTCTCCGGGCTTCTCGGCATCAAACATTTCCTGTGGCTCGACTGCGACGGCCTGCACGGTGATGACACCGATGGCCATATCGATACCATCGTGCGTTTCGCGGACGCAGAAACATTGCTCTATGCAACCTGTTCAACAAAGCATCCGGACTATGAACAGCTCAGGGAGCTCGAACAACAGGTAGTCGCGCTGCGCAGACCGGATGGTCGCCCCTACCGCACGATCCCCCTGCCCTGCCCGGGCCTTCACAGGGACAGCGACGGGCGCATCCTGCCTGCAAGCTACGCCAATTTCCTGATCACCAACAGCCAGGTGTTGCAGCCCGTCTACGGGCAGCAAAACGACGTGGAAGTCATGCAGATCATGCAGCAGGCATTCCCTGGCAGGGAAATCGTGGCGATTGACAGCCGCGCACTGATCGAGCAAAACGGCAGCATTCACTGTGCAACCATGCAAACTGCTTGCCCGCTGGCCCGGGGCTGAAGGAGAATCGCTCGCATGAAAGAAGAGATACTCAAGGTCGCACTCGCCCAGCGTGCATCACTGCATGATCGTGACAGCAACATGGATGCCCTGCTTGGCGATATTCGTAGCGCTGCAGCCGCAGGAGCTGCGCTGATCCTGTTGCCGGAACTGCACAACAGCGACTACTTCTGCCAGGTCGAGCAGACGGCGAATTTTGATCTTGCCGAGCCCGTGCCGGGACCGTCAACCGCGCAACTCGCCGCCGTCGCTGCCGAAGCCGGCATCGTCGTGGTTGCCTCCCTGTTCGAAAAACGTGCTACCGGGCTTTATCACAACACGGCCGTGGTGCTCGACAGCGATGGCAGCATCGCCGGTAAATATCGCAAGATGCATATCCCGGACGATCCGGGCTATCACGAAAAGTTCTACTTCACGCCAGGTGATCTCGGTTTCATGCCCATTGAAACAAGCCTGGGCAAGCTCGGCGTCCTGGTCTGCTGGGACCAGTGGTATCCGGAAGCCGCGCGTCTCATGGCACTCGCGGGTGCAGACCTGCTGCTTTATCCGACGGCTATCGGCTGGGACAGCAGGGACGATGAAGAGGAAAGGCAGCGCCAGCTGGATGCCTGGATCACCGTTCAGCGCGGCCATGCGGTCGCAAACGGGCTTCCCGTTCTTGCCTGCAACCGCAATGGCATCGAAGCCGCGCCCTCGGGAAAGGGCCCAGGCATCGCATTCTGGGGGAATTCCTTCGTAGCAGGCCCCCAGGGCGAATTGGTTGCAAGGGCCGATGAGCAGAATCAGCTGCTATTCGCCGAATTGTCGATGAAGCGCTCCGAGGAGGTCCGGCGCATCTGGCCATTTCTGCGTGACAGGCGAATCGATGCCTACGCGAACCTCGTCAGAAGATTCATCGACTGACAGCACATCATTCCCCAGGCCAGTTATCGTCCAGCCAGTCAGCAATGACCTCGACAAGCGCATCGCCACGATTCGTAAAATAGTGGTTGGCGTCCGGTATCACCCGCTGTCTCGACATCGGCAGGCTGGCACTCTTGATTTGCACGAGACGAATTGGTGCATACCCCCTCACGGCAGGAAAATCACCGAGTGCCATGATGTCGAGAACAGGCACCCGCAGCTTGTCGAGGTGGAATTCGTCCTGCATGGGCTGTCCCTTGTCGGTCGCTCCCATTCCGATCATCACCACGGCTGACACACCCGCACCACCGGTTTTCTCAATCCAGCGATTTGCCATGTGTGTCCCGCAGCTATGCGCGACCAATACGATGAAATCGTTCCCCTGCTCCTTGAGGAATTCGATAGCCGCATTGATTCTTCCTACCGATGGATCAAACAGGGGCAGGTAGTCATTGTAGGTCGCCTCCTTGTCGAGTACCGGGAGCTGGACCGAGAGAGTATTCCAGCCGTGCTCGAGCATCCCGGTCCTGACCGGGTAAACGACATCCATCCAGTTGGGATGATAACCACGGCCATGGAGTACCAGTATCGCGCCCCGCGGTTTGTCCGCATCGGTTTCGGCATAGATTCCGAGAAACTCTGTACCATCGGCTTCGAGCATGACGGGTTCGCCATCGATGATACTGTCAACGATCTCCGAAGCGAGACGCTGCTCCCTCTCAAGATCCGGCCCGGCCTTGACGGGCACCCCCATGATCAGAAAAATACCTGCTAAAACCGAAAGATACACTGACCTGTTCATCATTGAACTCCTGTGGACATTGGCCTTGAAACAGCATAAGCTACCGGGGTTCGGGTATCAACCAGCTCACATGGCGATCCGACAACAGGCGGCCACAGAGCTGCTGGCAAAAAGGGCCATATACAAGCCCGTATGGAGACAGATTCGCTGCTTGCACATGCCGGCAACGGCTTGCAGCATCTCCAGGCACCTGAGGAGTCCTGTTGGCTGTCCAGTGACAGAACAAAATTATCGACCAAAAAAAACCGGAGGGTAAATCCATAATGAAATTCCATCACCTGATTACCGCATCAGCGGCCGTTCTTGCGCTTTCCCTTTCAGCGACGGTTTCCGCGGAAAAACTTGCGGTCGGCATTACGCCGGATCTTCAAAAGCTCGATTTCAAGCACGATGGCAAGTCCTACACCATTATGCGCAACCAGGATCAGAAAAATACGATCAACGAGAACTTTGCGAAAACCTCGCGCAAGTGTCCGCCTTTCTGCATCCAGCCAATTGTCCTTGCACCTGGCGTCGAAACACTCGGAGAGGTCGAGATGATCCACTACGTCAAGAAGATGTCAGAAGGCGAGAACATCATCGTTGTGGATTCGCGCACACCCGACTGGGTCGAGCGGGGCACCATTCCCGGCGCAAAGAATATTCCCTGGACCAAGCTCAACCCGGCCAAGGGTGCAACAACCGAGGGAATTATCGAGGTGAT
>JASFFK010000285.1:0-3381 GCA_050124335.1 Chromatiales bacterium
CAGCTGCTGTTGCACAGACCGGCAAGAGACGACGCTATTTCTTGATCTGTATCACAAGGCTGTCGATATTGTTGCTCTTGAGCTTCGTGTGCAGGCTGTAGGCCTGGTCGCGATTGTAGGGCCCGCTCCGAACGCGATAGTAGGTCTTGTCGTTCACCGATACCTTTTCCACGCGAGCGCTGATGCCTTTGAGTGCAAGGCTTGCTTTCATGCGCTCGGCATCGCCCGATGAGCGATAGGAGGCAATCTGCAGCTGGTAGATGCCTGTACTGCTCGTCGGTACGCGGGCCACGCCTGCCGACGGGCGCAGCGTATCCGGTGGCACCTCGACCTCCATCTCCGGCAGCACAGAGTAAAATTCGAATTGCGGATGACGGGGCTTTTCCTCAACCGGAGGTTCCGGCTTCTTTTCAGCGGGCCTGGCCGGCGTTACCGGTTTCTGATCCGTCACGACCGGGACGGGCATGGACGGGACCTGCTGTTTCTCGAGGTAGAGATAAAGCAGGAAGGCCCCCGTGCCGAGCAGGATCCCCGCGAGAAACCAGATCCACCCCGGCGTTTGCTGCTTTTTCTTTTTACCGGTCGACTTCCGCCGTTTCCGGCTGCTGTTACTGGTATTCGAGCGTGCGTGATTTTTGTAGTCGCGTGGCATCAGGGCGACTCCAGTAAATTCGGATTTTTTTGTGCGTGCAAGGAAGTACCGCGCGCACGACTGTGGGGATGCAGTCGGTAGAGCGAAGCAGGACGCCAGAGCCGGGAACCGCAGTGTATGTCGGGATACATGAGGATTGCTCCGGGCTTCATACCCTCCGCCCTGCGGGCCAGCTGCGCTGTCCAGAATTGTTCCCGACAATTCTGTCGGGCATGGGGCTGACGCCGTAATCGCGAAATTAGACAATTCAAAGAGGCGCCCATCACATGCTCTCCGGCGCCGAGACACCGAGCAGTTCAAGACCGTTCTGCAAGACCTGCCGTGTCGCGAGAATCAGCTTCATGCGCGCATCACGCAGGCTGGCATCCTCGACAAGAAACTGGTGCGCGTTGTAATAGGTATGCAGCGCATGTGCCAGGTCGCGCAGGTAGTGGCAGAGCTGGTGAGGCTCATGGTTGATCGCAGCGGATTCGAGTTTTTCAGGATAACTCGAAAGCAGCGTCAGCAGGGCCTGTTCGTGTTCCTCGGTCAAGAGCTCGAGATTGGCATCGCCTTCGCTCAGGGTCACATCGATCTGTTTCTCCGCCGCGCGCTTGAGCACCTGGTGCACACGTGCATGAGCATACTGCACATAGTAGACGGGGTTGTCGGCAGATTGTGACTTGGCCAGGTCAAGATCGAAATCGAGATGCTGTTCCGATTTGCGCATGACGTAGAAGAAACGGGCAGCATCCCTCCCGACTTCCTTGCGCAGCTGGCGCAGCGTGACGAACTCGCCGGAGCGCGTCGACATCTGCACCTTCTCGCCGCTGCGGTAGAGCACTGCGAACTGCACCAGCAGGACATCGAGAGCGTCAGGCGTGCTGTCCATTGCCTGCAGCGCGGCGCGCACGCGCGGGATATAGCCATGGTGGTCCGCCCCCCAGACATCGATGACCCTGTCGAACCCGCGCTCGAATTTCTCCATGTGGTAGGCGATGTCCGATGCGAAATAGGTCGCCTGTCCGTTGTCCCGGATGACGACGCGGTCCTTCTCGTCGCCGAAGGCCGACGACCGGAACCAGCGTGCGCCGTTTTTTTCGTAGATATGGCCGGCGTCCGTAAGGATATCGATGGCGCGCTCGACGGCGCCGGAATCGACGAGCGAGCGCTCCGAGTACCAGTTCTGGTAGGTCACCCCGAACAACTCGAGGTCATCCCGGATATCGTCGAGGATGGTATTGAGACCCAGGTCGAATACATGGCGATAGCCCGTCTCTTCCAGCAGGAATTTCGCACGGCGTATCAATGCGTCGATGTGCTCCTCCTTGTCACCGCCGTCGGGCTCGTCAGCCGGGACGTCCTTGAAGACTTCAGCGGATGCGTGCCGGTAGACATCGCCGAACTCGCGATGCAGGGTTGCGGCGATATCCAGCACGTAATCCCCCTGGTAGCCGTTCGAAGGAAACGGAACCTCCTCCCCGGCAAGTTCCAGGTAGCGCAGCCAGACCGAGGTGGCCAGGATATCCATCTGGCGACCGGCATCATTCACATAGTACTCGCGGTGCACGTCGAAGCCTGCGGCATGCAGCAGGTCGGCCACGGTCGCCCCGTAGGCGGCACCGCGCCCGTGCCCCACGTGCAGGGGACCTGTCGGGTTGGCGGAGACGAACTCCACCTGGATACGTTTTCCGTTGCCGATGGTCGAACGTCCGAAGCGGTGCTTCTGTTCGAGAATCTTCGGCAAGACCTGGTATCCCGCAGCGGCCGACACGAAAAAGTTGATGAAGCCGGGCCCTGCGATCTCGACTTTCTCGATGGCGGAGTCAGCAGGCAGTGCGGCGATGACCTTTTCAGCCAGTTCGCGCGGGTTGGTTCGTGCGGCCTTGCTCAGCACCATCGCGACATTGGTCGCAAAATCACCGTGGCTGGCGTCACGGGTACGCTCGATCACCGGCTCACGCAGAGCCTCGGCAGGCAGGATGTCCTGACCGGCCAGGGATTCGAGGGCGGCAGCGACCAGCTGTTGAATGTGCGCTTTCATGTGCATTGCGACCGGAAAATACCAGCCGGCTAGGATAACGGAAAACCGGCCGGAAGACGAGGCATGGCCCGGTCTTTCGAGCAGATATGAAATCCTGAACCACGAAGAACACAGAGGTCACAAAGTTTCTCAAGTCGGGCAGTAAAGAGAATGAATCGTCATCGATTCCGGGATGTGCCAGACGTTTCGCCTGGTCGGATGGGCAACACTCCCGAGCGTAAAGTTTCACTTCGTGCTCTTTGTGCGCTTCGTGGTGAAGGTCCCTCTTCGCATCGAATCGGTCGTGCTGTATCCTTTGCTGATTGTTTTTCGAGCCTTTTCAAACGATGCACTCCACCTATACACCTGCCGATATCGAACAGCAGGCGCAGCAATTCTGGGACCGGAACGAGAGCTTCAGGGCCGTCGAGGACCCTGATCGCGAGAAATTCTATTGCCTGTCGATGTTCCCGTACCCCTCGGGCAAGCTGCACATGGGCCACGTGCGCAACTACACCATCGGTGATGTCATCGCGCGTCACCAGAGAATGCTCGGCAAGAATGTTCTTCAGCCGATGGGTTGGGATGCCTTCGGTCTGCCGGCCGAGAACGCGGCAATCAAGAACAGGACAGCCCCGGCCAGGTGGACCTATGCAAACATTGACGAAATGCGTGGTCAGCTCAGGCAGCTCGGTTTCGGCTATGACTGGAAGCGCGAGCTTGCAAC
>JASFFK010000286.1:0-3354 GCA_050124335.1 Chromatiales bacterium
AGGAGCTGCTACTCAGCGACTTGTGGCGCCTCGGGCAGTGAATGCCTCTTCACGTCACCACGCACCTTGCGCTCGAACTCCTCGAGCTGGCGACGCGCACTGTCGAAGGCGTCGCGGATCGCGACATTGATCTCCTCGTGCGCCTGGTTCTGGTCAGGGTTGCGGCTCGCAACGATCTTGCTTTTCGGGACGTCGATATCGACGACGACACGATAGAGATTGCCCTTGTTGTGGTGTTGCGAGGATGGTTCGACGGAAACCCGGCAGTCCATGATGTGATCGCTGAAACGTTCGAGTTTCTCGGCGCGCCTGCGGATTTCGGATTCGATGGATTCGGATGCCTCCATCTTGTGGAAGGTGATTCTGAGGGGGATGGTCATGTTTGGTACCCTCCGATTGCTGTTATTTGAACTGCTTCCTGCTCTCTTTCATTAGTAGTTTAGAAAATATTCATCTCTTTCGCGATGACCAGTGTCACGGGAATGCCAGACCGGGCCCTTTTTTCGAATCTCCGGTGGTACCAGTCGGTCAAACCATGCCCTGTCACGGTTGTTAAGTGCCCCGTATGGGTGCTATACCATCCGAACCGACATAAGGAGGAACCATGAAACAGCAATCTATGACAAAACGACTCCTCTCCCTGCTGATCGTGCCCTTGCTGGCAGCGGGCCTTTTTGCCGTGAAACCCGCCATGGCCGCCGACGACGGGGCGAAGGTCGTCTATCATGCCGATTTTTCCGATCCGCGCCGTTTCAGTGCCATGCTGACCAGCATCAACAACATGGTCACCCACTACCAGAACGAGCTCGTCGACTACGACGTGCGCATCGTTTTCGTGGCGCACGGCATCCGCTTCCTGACTGACGACAAGCTCGCAGAAACGCCTTTTGCAGAGGACGAGGAACTCGCCGAGCGGCGCGAGAATCTGCGCGGGCGGCTGGAATCACTGCGCGACGTGCAGAACGTGAAGCTGGAACTCTGTGACATCACGCGCTCGCAGATCAACCTGCCGCAGGACAAGGTCTACGAAAAGGTTGAGTCTGTCCCGTCCGGTGTCGTACGCATCGCGGAGCTGCAGTCCGAGGGCTTCGCCTACATCAAGATCGAATAGATCGAATCTCGCTGCTTTCACTTATCCCGGCCTGCTGGCCGGGGGAACGCCTCGTTTGATCTCCCGGTGCCAGCCGGCACGACGAGCTCGACTTGTGGATACCACCATTCCCGGTTAGCCCCGGCATGAAAGCTTCGGGGTCAAAGCAAGTCTCGTGATTTGACCTCGTCTACACCGAAGATCGGGACTTCTGCAGCAAACGCTCTTCGATCAATTCGATCAAACCGTATGGAAGGCATCGCTTCTTACTGGTTCTTGGCCAGTAGCGGGGCCCTCGGCTGGAACAGCTCCCGGAAATTAGTTAGGGTACGAAGCAAATCCTTGAGGAGACTTTTCCATGAAAAGCCGTTTTTTCAACTCTCTGCGCTTGCTGGCACTGCTGCCCGTGCTGTTCGTCGGCAGCATCATGGCCCGGACGCCACCCAATGTGCTGATCGTCGGCCAGATCGCCGAGCCCAAATCGCTGGATCCGCAGACCGTCACAGCCGTGAACGACTTCCGTATTCTCATGAACCTCTACGACGGGCTGGTGCGCTACAGGGATGGGGCCCTCGAGGTGGAGCCTGCGCTCGCCGAGTCCTGGACGATCAGCGTGGATGGCAAGCAGTACAGCTTCGATCTCAGGCGCGATGTCACTTTTCATGACGGCACGCCTTTCAATGCGGAAGCGGTCAAGTTCAACTTCGAGCGCATGCTCGACGAGGAGCATCCCTACCATGACACCGGGCCTTTTCCGCTGGCGTTCTTTTTCTCCTCCATCGACAGGGTGGAGACGGATGGTGACTATCGCGTCGTCTTCCATCTCGAGGAGCCCTATGCACCGTTCCTGTCGAACCTGGCTTACCCGACTGGCCTGATCGTCTCCCCCGAGGCGGTCAAAAAAGCGGGCAAGGAGTTCGGGCGCAGTCCTGTTGGCACGGGTGCTTTTCGTTTTGAAGAGTGGGAGAGCAACTCCAGGGTCGTGGTGACACGCAATCCGGACTATTGGGAAGGTGCACCGATGCTCGAGGCCGTGGTCTTCCGCCCGATCATCGATGCCAACACGCGCGTTGCCGAGATGCTCTCCGGGGGTATCGATGTCATGGTAGAGGTACCGCCGGACAATCTCGCCACCTTTGCAAAGGATGCGATGTACGAAGTGCATGAGCAGAGCGGCCCGCATCTCTGGTTCCTGATCCTGAACATGAAAGAGGGGATCTTCACCGACAAGCGGGCGCGGCAGGCGATCAACTACGCGATCGACAAGCAGGCCCTGACTGAGAATGTCCTGCAGGGGACGGCCGATGTTGCTGCAGGACCGACGCCGCCGGCATTTGCCTGGGCCTACAACGACAAGCTGGAACCCTATCCCCACGACCCGGAGAAGGCGAGAGCACTGCTAAAAGAGGCCGGTGCCGAGGGTGCGAAACTGACCTTCTACGTGACAGAAGGTGGCTCGGGCATGCTCGATCCCGTCTCCATGGCTGCAGCGATCCAGGCGGATCTCGCCAAGGTCGGGCTCGAGGTCGAGATCGAGACCTACGAGTGGAACACCTTTCTCGGCAAGGTCAACCCGGGGCTTGAAGGCAAGGCCGACATGGCAGAGATGGCCTGGATGACCAACGATCCGGACACGCTGCCTTACCTGGCACTACGTACCGACGCATCCCCCGACAAGGGCGGATTCAACTCGGGCTACTACAGCAATCCCGAAGTTGACCGGTTGCTCGAGGAGGCGCGACGTTCGACCGACAAGGCTGAGCGTGCTGCTCTCTATCGAAAGATGCAGGTGATCGTGCAGGACGATGCGCCCTGGGCATTCGTTGCCAACTGGAAGCAGAATGCCGTGACCACGAAGCGAGTACAGGATTTCAAGCTCCAGCCTTCCTTCTTCCTGATGCTGCAGAAGGTGAGCAAGCCCTAGCGACCGCATGTTCAGCTACATCCTCAAGCGGCTGCTCGCAGTCGTCCCGGTCCTCTTTGGCCTGACGCTGATCGCCTTCGCGATCATGGCCGCCATTCCGGGTGATCCGGCAACGGCGATTCTCGGCTCCTATGCCACGCCGGAAAATGTCGAGAAGCTGAACCGTGACCTGGGTCTGGACAAGCCCCTGCCGCAGCAATATGCCATCTGGCTGGGGAATATCCTGCAGGGGGATTTCGGCCGTTCCTACACGCTCAACAGGCCTGTCATCGACGAGGTGCTGGAGCGTTTCAATGCCACCCTGATCCTTGCGGGAGCCGCGATGCTGCTCTGTTCCTTC
>JASFFK010000287.1:0-3309 GCA_050124335.1 Chromatiales bacterium
ACCTGTCTGCACCAACCGGGGGTGTCGTGACTTCCTTGCCATCGAGCTCGTAGGCGACACAGATCTTCACGGTCTCCATGCCATCCATGACATCCAGCTTGGTGATGCACATGCCGGTCACGCTGTTGATTTCCAGCGAGCGTTTCAGGGCTACCGTATCAAGCCAGCCACAACGACGCTGACGGCCCGTGGTGGCGCCGAACTCGTGCCCCTTCTCGCCGAGATGTTTGCCATCGTCATCGAAGAGTTCGGTCGGAAAGGGTCCCGCGCCGACACGCGTGGTATAGGCCTTGACGATCCCGAGAATGTAGTCGAAATCACGCGGCCCGACACCGCTGCCGGTTGCTGCACCGCCAGCCGTGGTATTCGAGGAGGTGACATAGGGATAGGTGCCGTGATCAATATCGAGCAGCGCCCCCTGGGCACCCTCGAACATGATGCTTTTGCCGTCGCGACGCATCTGGTGCAGGATGCCGGGAATATCATCGATGAGCGCAAGTAACTCGTCCCGTTGTGCCATCACCTTGTCGAGCACCTGCTGGTAATCGACGGGCTCGACCTTGAAGTAGTTGACGAGCGCATGGTTGTGATACTCCATGACCTCCGCGAGACGCGCCTTGAAGTGCTCTTCATCGACCAGCTCGCCGAGACGGATGCCGCGCCGGGAGACCTTGTCCTCGTAGGCCGGGCCGATACCGCGACCGGTCGTGCCGATGGCCTTTTTACCACGCGCCTGCTCGCGCGCCGCATCCAGAGCGACATGGTACGGCAGGATCAACGGACAGGATTCGCTGATGCGCAGTCGGCTGCGTGCAGGCACACCGTTTTGCTCGAGCATGTTGAGCTCCTCGATCAGCGCGTCGGGGGACAGAACGACACCGTTGCCGATGAGGCAGAGCACATTGTCACGCAGGACACCGGAGGGAATCAGGTGCAGGACGGTCTGCTTGCCATCGATGACCAGTGTATGCCCTGCGTTGTGTCCTCCCTGGAAACGCGCGACCGCATGCGCCTTGTCTGTCAACAGGTCGACGACCTTGCCTTTTCCCTCGTCGCCCCATTGTGTGCCGATGACGATTACATTCTTGCCCATGACTCAGATTCTCTATTGACTCGTTGATGTTGCTTGTTCAGTTATTCCGGTCCACGACCCAGCCATCACGCTTGCGGCGAATCACGGCATCGCACTGCATGGCGGCCGCGTCACCGGTCTGGCCGGGCAGCTCCCAGATCACACGCTTGCCCTCTGCACGCAGCGAATCGACGAGTTCCAGCAACTCGCGTTCGTCTGTCCAGGGAGCAAGGATTGCATGACGCGCTGCAGGCGGCTCGCTGGCTGCTGCACGCACGAGGGTCTTCAGGTAGGCGCTGAAACCGGTTGCCGGACGCGCCCTGCCGAAGGCCTTGCCGATGTCATTATAGCGGCCGCCTCGGGCAATTTCGGTGCCCGATCCCGGCGCGAACGCCGCGAACACGACGCCCGTCTGGTAATGGTAGGCGCGCAGCTCCGCAAGGTCGTAGTGGATGGAGGCGTCCGGCATGCGCTTCTTGAGCTCCAGAGCGACCTCTTCCAGGTAATCGATTGCCTGGTGTACCTCGTCGCCCGCCTTCGCAAGCGTCTGGCGGGCCGCGGCAATCACGGTTTCGTCACCATTCAGGGACGCCAGTGACTCGAACATTTCCGCCATGGCCGGCTCAAGCGAGAAGGCCTCGATCAGGTCGGACAGGTCGGTGGCTGCCTTGCGCTGAAGCGCATCGAACAGACCCATCTCCTGCTGATGCGTGAGCCCGGCCTGCTTGACGAGCCCGCGGTAGATGCCGACATGGCCAAGGTCGAGGTGCTGGCTTTCGATACCGGCTGTGCGAATCGTCTCCTGCATGAGTTGCAGGATCTCGACATCGCTCGCGATCCCGTCATGGCCAAAGAGCTCGGCACCGACCTGGAAGGGATTGCGCGATCCATCGAGACTGTCAGCCCGCGTGCGCAGCACCGTGCCCATGTAGCAGAGACGCGTCGGCGTTTCACGCTTGAGCTTGTGCGCATCGATCCTGGCAACCTGGGGGGTCGTGTCGGCACGGATACCCATCATGCGGCCGGAGACCTGGTCTGTCAGCTTGAATGTCTGGGTATCCAGGTCGCTGCCTGTTCCTGTCAGCAGGGAGTCGAGATACTCGATAATCGGGGGATTGACGAATTCATATCCCCACAGGTCGTAGAGATCCAGCAATTTGCGCTTGATGCTCTCGACACGCTGCGCCTCCGGCGGGAGGAGCTCGTCGATATCGTCGGGCAGCAGCCAGTGGTTATTCGGTTTCATGCTCTCACTATCAACAGGATCACCAGCCCCGCAATCATACTCGCCAGGCCGACCTTGCGCAGCATGCCGTCATCCAGCTCGGAGATTTTCCTGATCGCGTCACGGTATCGCGACGGCGCCAGGAACGGCATGATGCCCTCGAGCACCAGCACGAGGGCCAGCGCGGCGAAAAGATCCTGCATTGCGTCGGTGTCAGTCCTGCTTCTGGTTCAGAAAGCGGAAGAACTCCGAGTCCGGTTTCAGAACCATGACGTCGTCTCCCTTGCGGAAGACTTCGCGGTAGGCCGTCAGGCTGCGCCAGAATCCGTAAAAGTCCGGATCCTGATTGAACGCCGAGGCGTAGGTCTCTGCCGCGACGGCTTCACCCTCACCGCGAATTTTTTCCGCTTCGCCGTAGGCACTGGAGAGAATCTCGGTCTTCTGGCGCTCGGCACCGGCGCGGAGAGTCACGGCCTGCTCGGTACCCTCTGCACGCAGTTCCGATGCAATCCTGTGTCGCTCGGTGCGCATTCTCTGGAAGATGGCATCACTGAGGTTCTTGGGAAAGTCGATCTGCTTGAGACGCACATCGACGATCTGGATACCCAGGTCGGCAGTTCCCTTACTGGCCTTGTCGGAGATGTTCTCCATGATCTGCGTACGTTCACCCGAGACCACTTCCTGGATTGTCCGCTTGGCGAACTCATCACGCAGCGCCGTGTTGATCCGCTCCGAGATGAGGTTTCCGGCCCGGACCATGTCGCCGCGGGTCGAACGGTAGAAGGTTTCTGCACTATTGATACGCCACTTGATGAAGGAGTCCACGACAACGAACTTCTTCTCGATGGTCAGGAACTGCTGCGGGCGCGAATCCTGGGTCTGGTACCGGCGATCAAAAACCAGGATCTGGTTCCAGAGCGGAATCTTGAAATGGATTCCCGGCTCGTAATCGCTCTCGGCAAGTTCGCCGAGACGGAGTTTGATCGCAGTCTCGTGCTCCTTCACGGTGAAG
>JASFFK010000288.1:0-3295 GCA_050124335.1 Chromatiales bacterium
CACTTGCGTATCTCTACCTGCGTGAACGCCAGCTGCTGGACGTTCACCAGCTGCTCAAGGGGAAATTGCTCGGCTTCGATCCGGCACTGATCCGGGAAGCCCTCGTCGGGGAAGCCGCCTGATGTTCGGCGCTCTCCCGATGCGGCATGTGACCCTCTATCTGCTGCGCGAGGAGTTGCCACTTGCGTCGGTCGTTCTCGCAAGGCTTGGTGTGATTGCGCCCGAAGAGGGCAAGCTGGAACAGGGTGAAACCGCGCGACCGGGACTGGATTTCCAGCGCAGCCACCATCTCGCCAGCCAGCTGTTTCGGAAGATCGCGGCGTCCCTCCATTACAGTCCCGAAGCGGTGACGCAGGAACATCTGCCGCAGCAGGCGGATCAGCAGAGACTGGATACCATCCTGGAGTCTTTGCAACCCGTCTGGCATCAGTGCAACCGGCTCGAGGAGCAGGTGCGCAGCCTGCGCGAGGAGATCCGTCATCTCACGCACCAGCAACAGGCAGTGGCCAAATTCTTCAATCTTCATCTGGATCTCGAGAAACTCTCCCTGGATCACGGCTTTCTCGATATGCGCGTCGGCAGTGTCGATATATCCGAGCTGCAGCGTCTCAGGGAGTCACTCGCTCTCGTCAATTTCAAGGTCATCGAGTTCGACAGGCAGGAAGGGCGGGTTCACGTGGTACTGCTCGGTCTGAAGGGGCTGGACGCCCAATTGAATCCGGTACTCATGGCGGCAGGATTCAAGACCCTGCTGATTCCCCAGGGGTTGAAAGGCTATCCCGATGAGATGCATGCCGGGCTCGAGGAACAACTTGCCCGGCTCCGGCAGGAACAGGCAGGCGTCGAAAGTGAACGCACGGAACTGCTCGAAAAGCACCGCGCCGAACTCCGGGAGGCTGCAGTCGTAATTACAGCTGCATCGCCCTATGCTGAACTGGCCGATTACCTCGTCGGCCATGGCGAGATCGTCACCCTCCAGGGCTGGGTGCCGGAAGTCGAACTGGCTGCGCTTGCAGCAGATTTGCGCAAGGAACTCACCGCCTTTTTCTGGGAGGTGCGCAAGCCGCTACCCGCGGAGATCGACAGGGTTCCTTCCATTCAGCGCTATCCTGCATTCCTGCGGCCCTTCTCAATACTGGTAAGAAACTTCGGCACACCACGCTACGATGAGTTCGATCCGACCCTGCTGTTCGCGTTGACCTTCATCCTGATGTTCGGCAGCATGTTCGGCGATATCGGGCACGGGGCAGTCATGCTCGTTGCAGGATGGCTCTTCCGGCGTAAACTGGCTGACTTTACCTGGTTCGTCATGCTGGCCGGGCTCTCCTCGATTGTTTTCGGCGTCTACTACGGCAGCATCTTCGGGCACGAGGAGCTGATCGAGCCACTCTGGATGTCGCCCATGGAAGACCCGGTCAGATTGCTCGTACTGGCCGTCTACTGGGGTATCGGCTTCATCGCGATTGCCAACCTACTGTCGATTCTCAATCTCTGGAGGCTCGGATTGCGACGCGAGGCCATCCTTGGACAGCGCGGTCTGGCCGGTCTGTTCTTCTATGCAGGCCTGATACTGCTCGTCGTCGATTTGCAGCGCTCCGGATCGGCAGGGATGCTGTCACTGGCGATCCTGGTGCCTGGCGGTGGCGTACTGATTGCAGGGGCCTGGCGTGAGACCGATGCGCGCGGCGGAGAAAGGCTGCTGATTGTCGTGATCGAGATGGTGGAGACCATCCTGGGCTACCTGTCCAACACGCTCTCCTTCCTGCGGGTCGCCGCTTTCAGCCTCAACCATGCGGCATTGGCCTTCGCAGTGATCACGATCGCCGGGATGATGGATAGTGTCGGGCACTGGCTGGCACTCATCATCGGCAATCTTGTGGTCATCGTTCTCGAGGGTGGTATCGTGCTTATCCAGGTGCTGAGGCTCGAGTACTACGAGGGGTTCGTACGCTTTTTCAGAGGTGACGGCAGGGTCTACAAGCCCCTGCGGCTGCAACAGTCCGGCACGCAACATCCTGCCGGACAGGAATCTATATAACGGGGAGAATGAAATGTATCTGCTACTGGCGATGGTGACCACGGGCTTTCTCGGAATGATCGCTTTCGGGCTCTACTACGAGCTACGGCCGGCCGGCAGGCTGCCGGCACGCGGTGTCCTCAAACCGCTGGTCGGTGGCAATCTCGTGCTCTTCGCTGTCGGTGTGGTGGGACTGCTCTTCTTTGCGGTTAACGAGGTCATGGCTGCCACTGAGGAGGCCTCCGGGCTCACGGAGATGAGGGAGGTGTCGCTCGGGTACGGGCTGGCACTGATCGGCATCGGGCTCCCGACCGGCCTTGCGGCTATCGGTGCGGCATTCGCCATTGGCCCGGTAGGTGCAGCTGCGCTGGCCGTGATTGGCGAAAAACCGGAGGTGTTCGGACGCACACTGATCTATCTCGGACTGGCGGAAGGCGTTGCAATCTATGGTCTGGTCATGTCGATTCTGCTGCTTGGCAAGCTGTGATGCAGCAGGCGGCTGGCGAGTTGCGCAAGGCACGGCTCATTGCGATGGGCGACGAGGCGCTCGTACAGGGGTTTGCGCTTATCGGATTTGAAACCTGGCCGGATGCGGATGCCCGGGAACTGGACGAGCTGCTGGGTGAACTGATGGAGAGGCGCGAGCAGGCGCTGGTCTTGCTGCAATCCAGCCTGATGTGTAGCGGCATGCCGAACCTGCAACGTGTCCTGGATGAAGGAGGACGCATCGTGATCACCGAGATTCCCTCCCTCGAGCAGGCCGGCGGCTTCAAACCATCAGTCGAGAAGATGTTGCATGCAGTCCTGCCGGGGCAGATTACATGAGCAAGGAACCCACGCTCGATGATCTTGAACAGGCGCTTATGGATCGTGCCCGGCGTCTCGCGGATGAATATCTTGCGCGCGCCGAGTCGACACGTGAACGCATGCTCAGGGACGAGAACGAGCACCTCAGGGTACGCGAGGAACGCGAGGTGCTTGCCGCCGAGCTGGAGGCCGAGCGACTCTATCGCAGCAAGGTGCAGGCAACGGAGATGGAGCTTCGAAGTGAACTCGACCGGCGGCGATGGGAGATGGTCCAGCAGTCGAAGAAGAGTATCAGCAAGCGTCTCGACAATATTTCAGCCCGTGCCGACTATGCGGATCTCCTTCAGAAGTTCCTTGCAGCGGCAGCAGAGGCGCTCTGCGACGAGGAGGGCCTTGTCGCACAGCTCTGCGAGCGTGACCATATACGCTTCGCAAGCGAGTGGCCGGCATGGGTAGAGATTGCCGCGCCCG
>JASFFK010000289.1:0-3279 GCA_050124335.1 Chromatiales bacterium
TTTCTCGAAGATCCCGGGGTCCCTGTCCAGACCTTCCCCGACAGGGAGACGCTTCCCTACGATGTCTTCTCGCCTCTGCCGGAACTCATCTCGCAGAGGCTGACGATCCTGCATGGTCTGCAGCAGCAGAAACGCGGTGTGCTCGTGGTGCCCGCCGGGACACTGATGCACCGCCTCTGCCCGCCCGCATTCGTGCACGGGCACAGCTTGCTGATCAGCGAGGGCGAGACGCTTGACCTTGATGCGATGCGCGTCTCGCTCGAACAGGCCGGATACCGCTACGTGTCGCAGGTGCTCGAACACGGTGAATTCACGGTGCGCGGTTCGCTGCTTGATCTTTTCCCGATGGGAAGCAACCTGCCCTACCGTATCGACCTTTTCGACGACGAGATCGATTCGATCCGTACATTCGACCCGGAAACACAACGCACGATCGAGAAAGTCGAGCGTGTCAGTATGCTGCCAGGTCGCGAATTCCCGACCGACGAAACAGCAATCAGGGCGTTCCGGCAGAATTACCGGGCAACCATCGAGCATGACCCGAACGTCAGCATCATCTACCAGGAGGTCAGCGACGGCCGGTTTCCGGGGGGCATCGAATATTACCTGCCACTCTTTTTCGAACAGACAGCAACCCTCTTCGATTATCTCCCTGACAACACCCTGGTGATGGCTCCCGCAGACATTACCGATGCAACCGGCCATTTCGACGAGATGGCCAGGGATCGCTACGAACTGCGCGCCCACGACAGGGAGCGGCCAATCCTGCCACCTCGCCTGCTCTTCATGGACAGCGACGAGGTCAGCGCATCACTCAAGCAACATGCAGGCTTGCTGTGGCAGCCCATGAAGATCGATGAGCGCAGAAAGGGCATCGCGACGTTTGCCAATCTCGATGCGCGCAATTTGCCGCCGCTCGCCCTCAATGCGAGGGCGACCCGCCCCGCAGGGCTTCTCGAGGACTTTCTTTCCGGCTTTGCGGGGCGAACGCTGTTTACCGCGGAAAGCGCGGGAAGGCGCGAACATCTTGTCGAGATGCTGGCAGGCTTCTCGATGAAACCGCAGCTGGTTGACGACTGGCAATCCTTCATTGCATCCGGCAGCACGACCTGCCTGACCACTTCCCCCGTCGAGGAGGGCTGTGTTCTCGGCGACCTGGCGCTGATCCCGGAAAGCGCCCTGCTCGGCGAGCGCGTGCGCCAGGCCCGCCGGCAGAAACGCAGGAGTGATTCAGACCAGATCATCCGCAACCTGACCGAACTGCACGAGGGGGCCCCAGTCGTACACGAGGATCATGGCGTCGGTCGCTTCCTCGGCCTGCAGAGCATCGAGGTGGGTGGCGAGACGCAGGAATTCCTGACACTGCAATATGCCGGCAAGGACAAGCTCTATGTGCCCGTCTCTTCGCTGCATCTGATCAGCCGCTATGCCGGCGCCTCGCCCGAAAACGCCCCGCTTCACAAGCTCGGCACAGACCAGTGGGAAAAGGCAAAAAAGAAAGCTGCCCAGCGGGCCTTCGATGTCGCGGCCGAACTGCTCGATATCTATGCGCGGCGCGAGGCCAGCAAGGGGATCGCCTTCCCGCCGCCCGGCGACGAGTACGCCGCCTTCGCGGCGGCCTTCGAGTTCGAGGAGACGCCAGACCAGCAGGCGGCAATCGACGCCGTGATCGAGGACATGCAGTCCGAAAAGCCGATGGACCGCGTTGTCTGCGGGGATGTCGGGTTCGGAAAGACAGAAGTCGCCATGCGCGCTGCCTTCATGGCTGTCATGAACGGACAACAGGTCGGCGTGCTGGTCCCCACGACGCTGCTCGCCCAGCAGCACTTCAACAACTTCGAGGACCGTTTCGCAGACTGGCCCGTCAAGGTTGCCGGCATGTCGCGTTTTCAGTCCGCCAGGGAGCAGAAAGCAGTGATGGCCGGGCTCAGTGCAGGCGAGATCGATATCGTGGTCGGCACCCATGCGCTGCTCAAGCCCGAGATCAGATTCAAAAACCTCGGGCTCGTGATCATCGACGAGGAACACCGCTTCGGTGTACGCCACAAGGAGAGACTCAAGTCGCTGCGCGCCCAGGTCGACATGCTGACGCTGACAGCGACGCCGATCCCGCGCACGCTGAACATGGCCATGACCGGCATGCGCGATCTCTCTATCATCGCCACCCCGCCTGTCGCACGCCATCCCATCAAGACCTTCGTGCACCAGTGGAGCGATGCCATGATCCAGGAAGCGATACGGCGCGAGATGAGTCGAGGCGGTCAGGTCTATTTCCTGCATAACGAGGTCAAGACCATTGACAACATGGGCGAGCGCCTGCGCAAGCTCGTTCCCGAGGGACGAATCGAGATCGCCCATGGCCAGATGCGGGAGAAGGAACTCGAGCGCGTGATGCGCGATTTCTATCACCAGCGCTTTCAGATCCTCATCTGCACGACCATCGTCGAGTCCGGCATCGACGTGCCGACAGCCAACACCATTATCATCAACCGGGCCGACAAGCTCGGGCTGTCGCAGCT
This sequence comes from Chromatiales bacterium, assembly GCA_050124335.1. Taxonomy (GTDB): domain Bacteria; phylum Pseudomonadota; class Gammaproteobacteria; order Chromatiales; family Chromatiaceae; genus Sva-25. Next base: position 2,520 of record JASFFK010000289.1, read on the forward strand.
TCACCAGCTGCGTGGCCGCGTCGGTCGCTCACACCATCGCGCCTATGCCTACATGCTGACTCCACCGGCGAAGTCGATGACAGCGGATGCGAAGAAACGCCTCGAGGCGATCGAGTCGCTCGAGGATCTCGGTGCAGGCTTTACGCTTGCAACGCATGACCTGGAAATTCGGGGTGCAGGCGAACTGCTCGGCGACGAGCAGAGCGGCCAGATCGCAGAGGTCGGCTATGCGCTCTATACCGAGCTGCTCGAACGCGCCGTCAAGGCGATCAAGAGCGGGCGACAGCCTGAACTCGACCGTCCGCTCGACCACGGCGCGGAGATCGATCTCGGCATACCTGCACTGATCCCGACGGACTACCTGCCCGACGTACACACCCGCCTGGTTCAGTACAAGCGCATCGCGAGCGCTGAAAACAGCGACGAACTGCGCGAACTGCAGGTCGAGATGATCGATCGCTTCGGCCTGCTCCCACAGCCGCTCAAGAACCTCTTCGCACTGACGCGCATCAAGCTCAGGATCCAGGAGTTGGGCATCCGCAAGCTCGAGGCCGGTGATGCAGGCGGACGGCTGTTGTTCGGAGAAGAACCGAAAATCGACTTCACAACCGTCATCCGGCTGATCCAGACAAAGCCGGACGAGTTCAGGCTGGACGGCCAGGACAAACTGCGCTTCTTTGGAGATTTCGAGGATCCGGAAACACGGATCGACCGGGTCGAGACTGTACTTGCGACCCTGGCAGCGTGAACCACTCGGCGG
>JASFFK010000290.1:0-3255 GCA_050124335.1 Chromatiales bacterium
CACGGTGACGACAAGCACGACCTCGTAATTGTCATCACCGAGTGCATGGACCTGCGTGTTCAGGTTCAGGTTCATGTCCGGTTTCCAATCGGTCAGAAAGGACTGGGGAGAATTCGGTGTTTCGAAAGAGATATCCTTGCAGTAGACACGTTGCAGGCTGAATTGCCCCTGCTCTTGCTGGTTCTGTGCTTCCTGGTTTTCTTCGCTCATGGTTACTTTTTCTTGCTTAGCGGCAGGTTGGCGCCTTGCCAGGCAATCACGCCACCGCGCAGGTTATAGACTTTCTCGAAACCGGCCTTGCGCAGTTCACGGCAGGCCATCTGGCTCTGGTTCCCGGAACGGCAGCTGACAATGATCGGCTTCTGCTTGTGTTTTTCCAGTTGCTTGATCTGGTTCTTGAAGCCGTTGATGGGCAGGTTGACCGAGTTGACGATGTGTCCCTTGTTGTAATCGGCAATCGGCCTGACGTCGACGATCACGGCGTCCTCGCGGTTGATGAGAACGGTTGCCTCGTGCGGAGGGATGTTGTTCTTGCCGCCACCGGCGATGAGGTTCCAGGCCAGTGCCCCCGAGATCACGAACAGGGCAATCACCAGCATGAGGTGATTGCCGGCAAATTCGATAAGTTGTTCCATGCGTCTAGTCGTGTCTGGTACAAAAAACTTCGCGCATCATACCAATTAATTGCAGCAGTCGCGGGTCGCTGATCTTGTAGTAGACGCGGTTGGCATCCTTGCGGGTTGCGAGGATATCCTTGTCGCGAAGAATCGCAAGGTGCTGGGAGATGTTGCTCTGCGAGGTGCCGACATTGTCGACGATATCCTGGACACTGACTTCGCCTTCACCGAGGGTGCAGAGGATCTTGAGGCGCAGCGGGTGAGACATGGCCTTCAGCGCGCGGGATGCGCGATCGATATCGGCTTCGCCGGCGAGCAGTTCGAGATTGTCCTGTAAGTCTTCAGCTTGGGTCATTGTACTTCTACTTTCATATGGAAAGGATTTCTTCCTCGGCAGGCATTTTACACCATATTAGAAAGTTAATGTATTCGGGAGTTTGCGTTAAAATGGGGCAGAATCTTATTGTCATACGCCCGCACAAGGGGCGCCCGCAGAGGTTACCTTAGAACACAATGACACAACCAAGACCCATCGCATTGCTGATTCTCGACGGCTGGGGCTACAGCGAGGAGACGGACGATAATGCCATCTCGCAGGCGAGAACACCTGTCTTCGACAGGCTCTGGCGCGAACATCCCCACACCACGATCACAACCTCCGGCTCTGCAGTGGGCCTGCCGGCGGACCAGATGGGCAATTCCGAAGTCGGTCACCTGAATCTCGGCGCCGGCCGTGTTGTCTACCAGGAGTTCACGCGCGTCAGTCGTTCCATCCGCACCGGTTCGTTTTTCACGAACGGAACACTCACCGATGCGGTCGACAAGGCGATCGAGAACGATTCGGCCGTCCATATCGTCGGCCTGCTTTCCGAGGGAGGCGTGCACAGTCACGAGTGTCATATCCACGCCGCCATCAAGCTCGCAGTAGAACGCGGCGCGAAAAAAGTCTACGTGCACGCTTTTCTCGACGGGCGTGATACGCCACCGAAAAGCGCGCACAGATCGCTCGAAGAGGTCGAAAAAGTTTTCCGGGAGGCGGGAGGTGGCCGCGTCGTCAGCATGATCGGCCGCTTTTATGCCATGGACCGCGACCATCGCTGGGAGCGTATCAAGTCGGCCTACGACCTCATGACGCTCGGCAAGGCGGAGTTCACGGCGCCGGATACCATCACAGCGCTCGAGATGGCCTATGCCCGTGATGAAACCGACGAATTCGTGAAGGCCACGGCCATCGTTCCGGCAGGCGAAGAGCCCGTGCACATGCAGGACGACGATGTCATCATTTTCATGAACTATCGATCGGATCGCGCTCGCCAGATCACACGCCCTTTCATCGAGCCGGATTTCGATGGCTTTGAGCGCGAGGCTACCCCCAGACTCGCCACCTTCGTGAGCCTGACAGAGTACAAGAAGGGCTTTGGCATCCCTGTCGCTTTCCCGCCTGAGCGATTGCACAATACCTTCGGCGAATACATCGCGAATCTCGGTTTGCGCCAGCTGCGCATCGCAGAAACCGAGAAATATGCCCACGTCACCTTCTTCTTCAACGGCGGACGCGAAACCCCCTTTGAAGGTGAAGACCGGATTCTTGTCCCGTCACCCAAGGTCAAGACCTATGACCTCAAGCCAGAGATGAGTGCGCCGGAAGTCACGGACAGGCTCGTCGAGGCGATCGAGAGTGGCAATTACGATGCCATCATTTGTAATTATGCCAATACCGACATGGTCGGTCATACCGGCAAAATCGAGGCTGCTGTCGCCGCCGTCGAGGCGGTCGACGAGTGCCTCGGGCGTGTCCTCTCGGCCATGCACCGCGCCGGTGGCGAGTGCCTGATAACGGCTGATCATGGCAACGCCGAGAAGATGGTCAACCATGAATCGGGACAGCCATACACGGCACATACGACAAACCCGGTTCCCCTGGTCTACTTCGGCACGAGGCAAATGGTCTTCGAGGAAGGAGGGGCACTGTGCGACATCGCACCGACCCTGCTCATGATGATGGGACTCGACCAGCCCACAGAAATGAGTGGCAAGGTCCTGCTGGTCGAGCCATCTGTCGATGAAGCCGGCGAGGACGCGGCCTAGGTGAATCACGCTTCTGCCGTCGCTTCCCTGATGGCAGCGCTGCTTGCAATGGCCCCTCTGTTCGCGGCTGATGATGATCACAAGGAACGGATGCGCCAGTTGCGCGCAGAGGTTGAAGAAGTCACGGTTGAACTCAAGGGTGCGCACCAGGAGAGGGAGTCAGAGGTAACCGCGCTGCGCGAGACAGAAAAGGAGATCAGCCGCCTCACAGCCCAGCTTCGCCAGACCGAGCTCGACATCGACAAGGTCGCAGGCCGTCGCCAGGAACTTCTGCAGTCCCTGGGACCCGTCGAGAAGCGACTTGCCGATCAGAGGGCACTCTTGCGCCAGCAGGTCCTCGCCAGTTACCGGATGGGCCGCCAGCAACGGCTGAAGCTTCTGTTAAAGCAGGATGACCCTGCGCGTCTTGGCAGGATTCTCTCCTACTATGACTACCTCAACCGGGCCAGGGCAGGCCTGATCGCGGGTATTCAGGAGTCACACCGAACGCTGATCGAGACGGGGGAGAGGATTCGCTCGGATGAAGCGAGGCTCAACAGCCTGCGTGCCG
>JASFFK010000291.1:0-3220 GCA_050124335.1 Chromatiales bacterium
TCTCGACCGCGTTGTAGATATCCTTCTCGAGCGGGGTCGGTATGCTCGCGATGACGTACCAGTCACCCATGAAGCGGTCGAGGTCGACCTGCTTCACACCGGGCATCGGGGGGTAACTTGCGCAGCCTCCGAGGAGTGCTCCAAGGCTCACTGCCAGTGCCGAAGTGCGTAGCCATCTCATCGTCATACTCCCTTGCGCACGTAGCGCAACACCTTGTCACCGGAAACCGTCGTCTGGAGCGCTTGCCAGCTGTCATCCGGTGCGTACCAGAGTTCAATATCGGCCTTGTCATTGACGCTCAGACGATAGCGCGTTGTGCCGTACTCACGGCCATTGAAGGAAAGCGGCTTGTTATCCATTTTCTTCAGCGACGCGCTTTCGTATTCACCGGTCTGCGTATTCAGCAGACGCTGGCTGCGAAGCAGTCCGGGATCCCAGTAGGCGAAAGTGCGTACGCAACCATCGAGAGAGGTGCTCTCTTCCCCGGTACTGACCACCAGGCCCTGTGGACCCGGTTGCGCGTCAACCGAGAGCATCTTGCCGTTATCGTTGGTACGGGTCTCGAGCTCGGCGATACAGCCGTTACGCCAGACCTCGTCGGCACGATGACGGTATTTGTAAGCGGTGAAGGCAAGGAATTTGATGTCGAATTGCGCCTCGACCTGGACGCGCTTTTCTCCGGCAGAGCTGTCGACAATGACGCGGTGTACACCGACCGGCTTGTCGTCGAGATAGACGTCGAAGTCAAGTTGCCTGTCGGAGGAATACGCCACGCCGGCCCAGCAGCAGGCAATTGCAGCAAGTTTGCGAATCATGACTGTTTCTCCTTGATGGAGTGGGTGACACGTGGCTTGCGCGGTAACCAGGGAAGAAAAGCAGACGTGGTCTCCACGTAACGGCGATAGCCGGGCCTGCGTTCCTCGATGTCTTTTTCGAGCAAGCTGACCCCTGACACCTTCAGCAGCAGGAAGGTCATGATCAGCGGCGAAAAGACGGTCCAGGCGGCGCCGGCCGCTACAGCGAACAGGTAGAAGCTCCACCAGATGCATGCCTCACCGAAATAGTTGGGATGGCGACTCAGTCCCCATACGCCGGTATCGAGCACCTTGTCGCGGTTCTCAGGATTGCTGCGAAATTTTGCAAGCTGCCAGTCGGCGACGGCCTCGAAATAGAAACCCGTCGCAAACAGCAGCAGTGCGAAGATATGCCATGCACCGGGTTCCGCCGGTGTCGAGATCGCAGCGACGAGTGGCACTGAAATGATCCACGCAAGAACAGCTTGCAGGCCGAAGACGGTGACCAGGCTCTGGCGTGCGAAACGCGGATTACGCTGGCGCATGGCGCCGTAGCGGTGATCCTCGGCTTTCCCGGCATTGCGCTGTGCAAGGTGAATGGAGAGGCGCAAGGACCAGGCCCCGACGAGCGCCAGCAGTAGCCACGACGACAACGCCATCCCGTCGGAGAGGAAAGTATAAACCAGGGCCGCAGCAAGAAAGAACAGCGACCAGAGGCTATCGACGATATTGACGTTGCTGCGTCGCCAGGCGTAGAACCAGCCGGCAGCAGCCATGACCAGCAGCAGAGGCAGACTCGAGATCCAGTCAGCGATCATGACTCTGCCCTCCTTGCCTGCGGAAACATCTGCACGAATCCGTCATTACGCATCGCCAGCAACACAAGCAGCGTGAACATGAGCCCCCATCCTGCCGCGAGTACCAGCAAGGCCAGAGTGGAATCAGGAAATATGACGGCGCCAAGTCGCTCCCCTGCCAGGAAAGCAAGCGGACCACCGAGCGCACCGAACGCGCCAGCCAGCAGAAAGCGGCCATGCAACCAGCGCAGGGAGAGATTCAGCGTGGTTGCAAGCATGGCCCACATCGCCATGATCCAGACGGGTGCCAGGCCGCCGGAAATCTGTCCGTACGGATAGACCACCACGCCTGTGAGTGTAAGAAGGTTCTCCCAGATGATGCCGATACCGAGGGCATAGAGGATGAGCTGCGCCTCTGTTTGTGGAGACGGGCTGGTGACGAGATGCCAGATCACGATGGCGGTGACCACGGCCGGACCCAGCCAGTGGAACTGGCCAGTGCCAAGCAATACCACCGCTAACCAGCCAGCCTGGAATAGTATGAAATTAATCAGCTTGTGTTTCATTATCACGTCTCCTTTTGAAGCGGTAGTGAGCAACAAACCATTCCTGTCCGTCGCGGTACCCGAATAACTCGGCGCATGCCATGAAGAACATGCGCCAGCGTTGCCACCATATGCCGGCAAAATCTGTGCCGTACGTCTGCTCGAAGAGCGGCCACAGAGCAGCCCTGTTGAGGTCCATTTTCTGCAGCCAGGCATTGCAGGTACGCTCGTAGTGATGCCCCGGCCAGAACCACCGTTGTTCCAGAATGAGATCCTCCTGGCACCGCAGTGGCAGATTGGCGCTCGGCATCATGCCGCCTGAAAAGAAGTGCCGGCTCATCCAGTCGCCTGGCCCCTTGTCTTCGAACAGGTAGGGTGTCTCGCGATGCACGAAGATGTGCATGAAGAAACAACCCTCAGGCTTGAGCCAGCCCCGGATGCGCCGCAGGAGACGCTCCCAGTTGCGCATGTGCTCGAACATCTCCACGGAAACGATGCGGTCATAGCTTCCCTCGGCCCTGAAATCGTTCATGTCGGCCGTGACAATGCTGACATTCCGCAAGCCTTCACCTTCCAGCCGAGTCCTGATGAATGCAGCCTGTGATGCAGAGTTGGAGACCGCTGTGATTTCGCTGTCAGGATAGTGCCTGGCCATGTACAGCGTGAGTGAACCCCATCCACAGCCAAGTTCGAGGATGCGCTGGCCATTCTCGAGACCGGCGTGCTGGCAGGTGAGTGACAAGCCCTCTTCTTCAGCCTGATCCAGGTCTGTAACGCCGTCAGGCCAGAAGGCACAGCTGTATTTTTGCCGGCTACCGAGCACCGATTCGAAAAAGGCTGCCGGAACCTCGTAGTGCTGCTCGTTTGCCAGTTCGGGCACCTCGGCGACCGGCCCGGTGCGCATCATTGCTAGGAATGCCTGCTCTCGCTCGGCAACCTGCTCGAGGTCACCGGCAACAATCTCGTCGAGCCGCTGTCGCAACAGTCGGCGGATGCCTGCGCGGACGACCGCGTCAGGGAGCATCCCCTTCTCCGTCATCTCAAGTGCCTTTTGCTGATACATATTGACCTCGTTCTGTCTGT
>JASFFK010000292.1:0-3208 GCA_050124335.1 Chromatiales bacterium
ATTCGCCCGCAGGGCGGGCTCCCACGGGATTGCCGGTTATGGTCGGGCGGGTAATTCTGCGTAGGCAGTAACAGCCGGAAAAGTTTCTCAGACCTCGTCCTGCTCGATGATCTCTGTCTCTTCAGCAGCCGCTGCCAGCCACTCCTGCATCGCCGGTTCCCAGATCATCGCTTCCATGTAGTCGGAAGCAAGCGCATCGACGGGGACTTCATAAGTGTGGAAACGCATCACGACCGGCGCATAAAAGGCATCGGCTATCGTGAAAGTATGGCCAAAAAGCCAGGGGCCATGCTGCTGACTGGCTTCGCGGCAGCGCTGCCAGATCGCAAGGATGCGGTCGATATCCTGCTGGACATCGCGACGGATCTCGACAGGCCCGACAGGGCGGCGGCAGTTCATCGGCAAGGCCTCACGCAGCGCATGAAAGCTCGAGTGCATCTCGGCGGTGATGCAGCGCGCGATCGCCCTCTCCTCTGCCTGCTCGGGCCACCCCTTCGTGTGTGGAAAGGTCTCGTTGAGGTATTCGAGGATTGCGAGCGAATCCCAGATGATGCGCTCTCCATGCTGGAGAACCGGGACCTTTCTGTTGGAAAAATAGCCCTGCAGCAGCGCATCAGTCTGTCCCTCGAACAGCGGCACGCGCACGACGTCGAAGACGAGACCGCGCTGGCGCATCCAGAGCCAGACCCGCAGCGACCAGCTGGAGTAGTTCCTGTTACCGATGACCAGTTTGAGCTTGCCGTCGTTCGGGTTCATGGACTTCGTCTCCCGGAATCAGATCACCTGGTTGCGGATTTGCCCTGTGTGCCACTCTGCGACAGTACGGGCGACATCGTCGAGCAGCCGCTGGCGTGCTTCAAGACTCGCCCAGGCGATATGCGGTGTCACGATCAGGTTCGGAATATCAGGGGCCAGCAGCGGGTTGCCATCGACTGGAGGCTCCTGTGTGAGCACATCGACGCCGGCGCCCCCGATCCGACCCTCGCGCAGTGCATCGGCGAGCGCCTGCTCATCCACGATGCCGCCTCGCGCCGCGTTAATCAGAAGTGCCGTGGACTTCATGAGCGAAAAGGCCCTTACATCGATGAGATTTTTTGTTTCGCGTGTCAATGGCAGGTGCAGCGTGATGGCATCCGAGATGGCCAGCACTTCATCGAGAGGAATTCTTCCCTGCATGGGCGTGTTGCCATGCCGTGCGACGACAACCTTCATGCCGAAGGCCGTGGCGGCCTGCGCCACAGCGCGGCCAAGCTCACCATAACCGATGATGCCGAGTGTCTTCCCCGCCAGTTCGCTGATGGGGTAATCGAGCAGACAGAACTGCCTGCTCTTCTGCCAGGCACCCCCGGCGACCAGCCTGGTGTAATCCGGCAAACGGGTTGCGAGTGCAAACATCAGTGCAAAGACATGCTGCACGACCGAGGGCGTGCCATAGGCCGTAACATTGGTGACCGTGACATCATTCTCTTTCGCTGCCTGCAGGTCGATGTTGTTCGTCCCCGTGGCAGCGACGCAGATCAGCTTGAGATGCGGGCTGTTCTCGATGAGGTAGCGATTGATCGGCACCTTGTTCGTGACGACGATCTCGGCATGGTTGATTCGCTCGGCTGTCTCGTTGTGAAACGTTTCGTCGTGCAGGGTCCAGTCGCTGTGACTCTGGTGCAGTGCAGTCACGTCGAGATCGTCCCTGTCGACGCTCTTGAAATCGAGAAACACGGCTTTCATGGCTCCTCCTTCATGAGACCCGGTCTGCCAGAAAGAACGGGACTCTCTTTCTTATAGATCTGCACACATTCTATACGGTATTTCGAGTAAATGGTGGCAAGGAACACTGTTCCGCTCCCGATTCCGATATCGCAGTGCGGCTGTATGGACATATTGCGTCCGGGCCCGCGTTTTGCTGCGCTGCAGAATCCGTTAGAATCTGCGTTCCAGTTGCCCCGGCGCGTGCCTGATGACCGAAGCCAGCCGTATCCGAGAGATACCCTACAACTACACCTCCTTCTCCGACCGCGAAATTTTCCTGCGTTTCATCGGTGAAGAGGGCTGGCGCCTGCACGAGGAATTGCGTGAATCGCGCGGTACGGGGCGCTCTGCACGCATGCTGTTCGAGGCACTCGGCGACATGTGGGTCATCTCGCGCAACCCCTACCTGCTCGATGACCTGCAGCTCGACCGGCAACGCAGGGAGCAGCTCATCGGCGCGCTGCATCACCGCCTCGACCAGTTCGAGAAACGCACCCAGGGCAACGAGAAAGCCGTCCGCCTGCTGACGCTCGCGCGCGAGGCGGTCAGCCGTTTCTCCAGCTGCTACGAGAGCAACGACGCACTGCGCAGGAAGGTCGAGCGCAGGCTCTCCTCCATCACGCGCAAGGACAATATCGATTTCGGCGGACTGGCGCGAGTCTCCCATGCGACGGACGCCACCGACTGGCGTGTCGAGTTGCCATTCGTCGTCATCTCGCCCGATTCCGAGGAGGAGATTGCCCCCCTCGTCACGGCATGTATCGACTGCGGGCTGACCATCATCCCGCGCGGCGGCGGCACCGGCTACACGGGCTCGGCCGTGCCGCTCGATGCCCATTCGGCTGTCATCAACACCGAAAAGCTCGAAACCCTGTCTGAAGTCGAACCGATGCAACTCCCCGGTGTGGAAGGCAAGGTGCCGACCGTGCACACGGGTGCCGGTGTCGTCACGCGACGCGTGTCGGAACTTGCAGGCCGGCATGGCCTCGCTTTCGCGGTCGATCCGACCTCGCAGGACGCCTCGACCATCGGCGGCAACATCGCCATGAACGCCGGTGGCAAGAAAGCCGTACTCTGGGGGACGACCCTCGACAACCTCGCCTCATGGCGCATGGTGACACCGCAAGGCGAATGGCTCGATGTCGAGCGCCTCAACCACAACCTCGGCAAGATCCACGAGCAGGAAATGGTCAGCTTCGAGCTGACATGGCGCAGCCCGGACGGCAGCGAGATCCTGAAGAGCGAACGGCTCGAGATCCCGGGCCGGGCATTTCGCAAGACCGGGCTCGGCAAGGATGTCACCGACAAGTTCCTGTCGGGCCTGCCCGGTGTGCAGAAAGAGGGGTGCGACGGTCTCATCACCTCTGCGCGCTTCATCCTGCACCGCATGCCGCAGCACGTGCGCACGGTCTGTCTCGAATTCTTCGGCAGGGACCTGTCACGCGCTGTTCCGGCCATCGTC
>JASFFK010000293.1:0-3183 GCA_050124335.1 Chromatiales bacterium
AAGAGGAATTACTGGAGAAGCGCCCGGAAGAGTTTCGCAAATTCTATGAAGACCCGATTGCCTGCCCGCCGAAAAACGCGGAAAAAGTAGAAGATTTTTTTAGAAGAATATCTGAGTGTTACGAGGATTTTCTAAATAATTATCTAGAAAAAAAGATCCTGGTCGTGGCCCATGCAGGGGTCATTCGCGCAGCACTGATGCACGCCATCGGCGCCGGCCCCGCACAGATGTACAACCTCGAGATACGAAACGGTATGGTCAGCCGCGTGCGTTACCGGAACGGACGCACCGGGCTGGAACTGATCAACGGAATTCTCTAGGCCAGAACGGAGATGCTGGCCAATACCCGGGCCTCCGGTTGCGCAGCATACAAAAACTGAAACGGCCGGGATGACCCGGCCGTTCTGCTTTCAGAGAGAATGAGAACCGGACTCAGTTGAGACCCTGAATGTAGCTTGCAACGGCTGCAATTTCGTCATCCGTCATCTTGGCTGCAACACCCTGCATCATCTTGCCGGCATCGTTGATACGATTACCCGCGCGGAAATCCTTGAGCTGTTTGACGGTGTAATCTGCGTGTTGCCCCTGCAGTGAGGGGAAATTGGCCGCCGGGTTGCCGACACCATTCGGTGCATGACAGGCAGAGCATGCAGCGACGCCACTTGCCGCGTTGCCGCTCATGAAAATCTGCTTGCCCTTCTCAACGAGCGCAGGATCCGCTTCGCCGACCTTGAGGGTCTGGCTGTTGTAGAAAGCCGCCAGGTTGGCCATGTCGTCCTCGCTGAGACCGGCAGCCATGGGTTGCATGGTCGGATCGACGCGATCACCCGCCTTGAAGTCCTGCAATTGCTTGATGATGTAGCTTTCATGCTGACCGGCAAGCTTCGGCCACATGCCATTGACGCTGTTGCCATCAGCCATGTGACAACCTGCACACATGGCAGATTTCGCCTTGCCGGCAGCGGCATCGCCTCCGGCAACTGCAACACTGGAAACCATTGCTGTCGCCATCGACAGCGTCATCAGCCATTTCTTCATTGCCCTACCTTTACTAGATTCTAAAATGCTAATGTAACAAGTGTGAAACAAGGGCGCATCTGCGCCCCGTTTCACGAAAAATTGCCGAATTGTACCCTATTCGAGGCTCGAGTAGTAGGCAGCAAGATTGGCAATATCCTCGTCAGTCAACGGCGTTGCCATGGCACTCATGGTTGGATCATTGCGCGCGCCTGTTTTGTAATCGTTCATTGCTTTCTTGAGGTAAGCCTCTTTCTGGCCTTTCAGGTTGGGGTAATTGGGAATTGCACTGATGCCATCGGGGCCATGACATGCTGCGCAGACAGTTTTAGCCTTGGCCTTGCCAGCCTCCGCATCGCCCGCAGAAACGGACGACGCCGCGAACAGCGCGGTGACAGCAAGAGCGAGTACGAGGGGTCTTTTCATTCTGTTTTCCTCCGGTTAAGCCGTTGTGCAAACTGGATAATCCTGTTCACTCGACTGATATATCAGCTGCGTGGGTGGCGGTCAATCCTGAATCCCCTCAGCGCAGTAGGCTTATCATGGAACGGAACAGGAAAGCACCAAACCAGACAAGCGCCAGAGGCAGCAAGAGTGTCTGGAAGAGAAAGATCACGATCAGTTCGACCGAGCTGCTGGTGATCTCTGCAGCCACTTCCTTGTACCGGTTCAAACGCTTGTCAACATCGAGGCTGGATTGCGCGCTCCCATACATCTGCGCGAGCTTGTCAAAAATGCCCTTCGATGCATCATCCTGACCCGGCAGGGTCGATTCGTTGATGTTGCCAATCCTGTCACTTGCACGTTCGAGACGCTCCATCGCAACATCATATCTGGGCTCCAGAAAACCGGCATGAATGGCCTCCGCGGTGAAGGAAACAGCAGGGATCAGGAATCGCGCGATGGTGAGAAGAAGAAACAGGCGCAGCACAAAGGACCTGACTCCCTCGCTTGTTCTCTCGTAAAGAAGCAGCATGAGTAGCAACGCCAGACCGGAAGCGGCATAGATCATGGTCACCGGCAACCATTCTGACAGTTCGCTGAGCAACTGTTGAAGCCCCAGCGACGCAGATGCAGAGAGCATGACCCAGGAGAAACGCTCGATCATGTCATTCACTGGATCGAGAATCTCCCCCGGTGCGAAATTCACACCGACACCCGCCGGCTCGATGGCGACCTCTGTGCCCTGTGCGACAGAAATGACGCCGTTGAGGGCGCGTGCGATGCCGAAGGTGACAAGCGTGCGCGTCATGCTCTCGTTGAGGTATTCACGGCCAGTGCGATCAACTATCCCGCTTGCTGCAACCATAATCAGAACAATGGACACTAGCCCCAGAATCAGGCGCGTATTCAGGTTCTCTATAAGGCGCTTTTTCGATGGCATTTTTTGATTTTCGGGCATTGACCTCCCCATGAGGAATCCTTATTATACGCGGCCTCTTCCCCGATAACTCAGTTGGTAGAGTAGCGGACTGTTAATCCGTTTGTCGCTGGTTCGAGCCCAGCTCGGGGAGCCAAATCTCTGAAATGCCGGCTTGAGTCTCTTCAGCCGGTTTTTTCATTTCAAAGGCAACCGCATTTTCTGCAAGCAGGTCAAAGGGTTGACGGTAGGCGGCTGTCAGCTTTCCGTCCTTCCAGCTGCAATACGATAGTTCAAATCCGGGAAGATGCCGTTTTTCGTCCGGAGGACGCTTCCAAAAAAGCTACCGGTTTTCCCGGGCAAGTTCGAGCAGAGCGATCCCCTCCTCAAGGCAGGTCTGGTTTGCGTTCTGATGTTCGCGAATTAGCTCCATGCACTACCGTTGCGCCTCGCACCACTCCGCGGCCTTGCGATGGAAGAAGTCCATATCAATCCGCCCATCGAGCTTGTCGACGTACATGGCATCGATCCGATTCTGCGGACGATCGTACTCGGCCTGAATCCAACGGGTAGGATCTTCATGTCACTGTTTTTCGTCACCATGGCTTACCCGCAGAGCTTGAGATACCCCAGCTAACACCTCGTCATCGAAACGGAGACGTTTCAGCAATTCTGCGAGTTTTTACTCTGACCCCAAATATCCGAATTTCAACCTCGTTCGATAAGTCGCAACAACTACCTGGTGCCGGTTGTCGCTGCAGCAGATTCCTTGAGCACGGGTCTGGGAATCGTCCACTCGCCATCCA
>JASFFK010000294.1:0-3176 GCA_050124335.1 Chromatiales bacterium
ACGCCGCATGCCACTGGCCCTGGTCTCGTCAGGCTCCTTCGCCGGATCGGGCACGCTTCCCGAAATCGAAGTCACCATCTCGGGAGATGTTCCCCAGGTAACCTGGGGTTCGATACCGGCTGCATCGAGTGTGACGACCTTGTCGAACTTCGCACCCTCGTCGGTGTGCAGCGTCTGCCAGTAAGCGACAGCCCTGTCCCAGTCGTCCTCCGCCGGAGCGTAGGGACGATTTTTGACATAGTCGATTGTCTTGCTGTCGACGGCAACGAAACCGGCACGTGCGCCCGCCTCAATCGCCATGTTACAGAGCGTCATGCGCCCCTCCATGGAAAGGTCCCGGATGGCCTGACCACCAAATTCGATCGCATAGCCTGTACCGCCGGCCGTGCCGATCTTGCCGATGATGGCAAGAATGATGTCTTTTGCAGTCACTCCCGGCCCGGCTTCCCCGTCGACACGGATGAGCATCGCCTTCGACTTTTTCTGGATCAGGCACTGGGTGGCCAGCACATGCTCGACCTCGGATGTCCCGATACCATGCGCGAGCGCGCCGAATGCACCGTGGGTCGAGGTGTGCGAATCACCGCAGACGACTGTCATACCCGGCAGGGTTGCACCCTGCTCCGGCCCGACAACATGCACGATGCCCTGGCGAATGTCGTCCATCCTGAACTCGGTAATTCCGAAGTCATCACAGTTCCTGTCGAGCGTTTCGACCTGCAAACGGGAAACAGGATCCTCGATCTCCTTGTTGCGATCCGTGGTCGGGACATTGTGGTCCGGAGTCGCGAGGTTGGCCTCGACGCGCCATGGCTGGCGGTGTGCAAGTCGCAATCCCTCGAAGGCCTGTGGCGAGGTGACCTCGTGCACCAGCTGGCGATCGATGTAGAGCAGCGCCGTCCCGTCTTCATCGTAACGGACCACGTGATCATCCCAGAGCTTGTCGTAGAGCGTTCTCGGTTGCATCCAGAACTCCTGAAAATCAGTCTCTTGTGAGGGAAAGAGTAATTGCGCAATTCACATAACACAAATTCATATTTTTCATAATCTGCATTCCATTATAGAATTCCGGAATGGATCTGCATTCACTCCAGGCCTTTGTCGAGGTCGCAAGACACGGCTCTTTTTCCGCGGCTGCGGAAGCACTTTTCGTCACACAGCCCGCGATCAGCAAGCGCGTCAAGGCACTCGAGGAAGAGCTCGCCACTGCGCTTTTCGATCGAATAGGCAGAAAAACGAGCCTGACCGAGGCTGGACGCGTCTTGCTACCACGCGCGAAACAGCTGCTGGACGAAGCCGAGGATATGCGCCGTTTCGCCTCCTCTCTCTCCGACAGTGTCTCGGGTTCGCTGGTCATGGGCACCAGCCATCACATCGGCCTGCACCGCCTGCCGCCAGTCCTGAAGGCCTTCCGCGCAGCCTATCCCGCGGTCAGCCTCGATATCAGGTTCATGGATTCGGAGCAGGCCTGCCATGCGGTCGAGTCAGGAGACCTCGAACTGGCGATTGTCACCCTGCCTTCCGTGGTTCCCGTCAATCTGCAGGTTGACGCGATCTGGACGGACCGCCTGCATGTCGTCGCCATGCAGGATCATCCGTTGAATACCGGCCGCAAGATACCGCTCGGGGAACTCGTCACCTGTCCATGCGTTCTGCCCGGTACCGGCACATACACGCACAGTATCCTCAGGGAAGCCATCGATGGCCGCGGGCTGGAACTCAATGTCAGCATGACGACGAACTATCTCGAAACCCTCAAGATGCTGGTCAAGACCGGCTTCGGGTGGTCTCTGATCCCCCACACCATGGTCGATGGCGAAATCGCCATCATCGACACGGATCTTCATCTGCAACGTGAACTGGGAACCGTTATACATCATCAACGCACCCTCTCGAACGCGGCAAGCTCAATACTGGAGAGCCTGCGGGATCACGCGGACTAGAACATCCCCTCGGGGATGGTCGGGGCTATTTCAGGCAGGGAACGAAAACCTCGTCATCGGAGAAGATCTCTTCGCACTGGTGCGTTGTCGGGGTCTTCTGGCGCGTATCGATCAGCATCAGCTTCTCGTCATACTCCATCTGCTGCAGTTGTCGCGCCAGATCGCAACCCTCGGTCTCCTTGCACTGGGCAAGTGTTCCGCAACTCTTCACAACGAGATCGACGCAGGCACTCCCCCAGCTCCGGCCCGGTGGTACCGGGCAGGGCTTGAAGAATGCCGTATCGTCAAGGGCTTCGAGGCACTGCAATTCGATCTTGTGGCGATCGCTGTGTTTCGCCTCGTTGTGAAAGCCGAGCAACTGGCTGGCGTGGCGGCAGCTCTCGGTATGGCCGCATGTACCGCCGAGGCCGCAACTCCTGCGCACGAGACGACGGCATGTCGAGACTTCGTCACGCAGAACCTGCGGACGTGACTCACTCTGCATGACGGTTTCATCGCGCACAGCGACACCGTTCCGGATGCGCAACACCTGGCCGTTTTCGAGGCGGTGCACCCCGTCCCACATTGGCCGCACCTGTCCATTGACACGGGTTTCGACCCGACTCGTTTGCGGATCATAGCGAAGCTCGTAACCCTGCTGCGTCGTGGGGAGTGGCTGCCAGTCGGCCGCGAGAGCCGGCGCAAGGGTCAGCAAGAGCAGTGAGATGAGGATCTGTCGCATTGCCATTACAACCAGGTCAGTGATGATCGTTGGTGCCCGGGATCCGCCTACTTCTTGAGCTGCGAGATGTCCCTGACAGCGCCACGGGCTGCCGAGGTCGTCATGGCCGCGTAGGCCTGCAACGCCTGGCTGACAAAACGGTCACGGTTGACCGGCTTCCAGGCCATGTCACCGCGCGCCTCCATCGCTGCACGCCGCTCGGCCAGCACCTCGTCGTCAAGCACCACCCGTATGGAGCGGTTCGGGATATCGATCTCGATGATGTCGCCCTCCTCGACCAGGCCGATGTTACCGCCCTCTGCAGCCTCCGGCGAGCAATGTCCGATCGAGAGGCCAGACGTACCGCCCGAAAAACGCCCGTCGGTCACGAGCGCGCAGGCCTTGCCGAGCCCCTTGGACTTGAGGTAGCTCGTCGGGTAAAGCATCTCCTGCATGCCGGGACCGCCTTTCGGGCCCTCGTAGCGGATGATGACCACGTCCCCCTCGTTGATGCGGTCACCGAGAATCGCCTC
>JASFFK010000295.1:0-3099 GCA_050124335.1 Chromatiales bacterium
TGTACATTTAACCCGTCTATGACTAGAATAATGGCCCTGAATTCTAAAGATTGTCGACATATTCAGGTTTTGACCGCTCCGCCAGCGGCAAGATTTCATACAAATTCAAGATAACGGAGAGATCCCGATGCTAGAAGCCTACAGGAAACATGTGCAGGAGCGAGCCGCCGAGGGTGTGCCACCCAAGCCGCTGGATTCGGAACAGGTCGCCGCGCTTGTCGAGTTGCTCAAGAATCCGCCGGCCGGTGAAGAGGCATTCCTGCTCGACCTGCTGAAAAACCGTGTTCCCGCCGGTGTCGACGAGGCAGCCTACATCAAGGCCGGTTTCCTGGCAGCGGTAGCGAAAGGCGAAGCCGACTCTCCGCTGGTATCGAGAGCCGAGGCGACCGAACTCCTCGGCACCATGCTCGGTGGCTACAACATCGAGCCGATGATCCAGCTGCTCGACGATGACGAACTTGGTCCGATTTCGGCGAAAGGGCTCTCGCATACGCTGCTGATGTTCGATGCCTTCTACGATGTCAAGGAGAAAGCCGACGCCGGTAACGCCAACGCCCTGGCCGTCATGGAATCGTGGGCCAATGCCGAGTGGTTCACCTCTGGGCCAGAACTGGCAGAAAAAATCACGGTCACCGTCTTCAAGGTGCCGGGTGAAACCAACACCGATGACCTTTCGCCTGCTCAGGATGCCTGGTCACGTCCCGACATCCCGCTGCATGCAAATGCCATGCTGAAAATGGCACGCGAGGGCATCGAGCCCGATCAGCCGGGTGAGATCGGTCCGCTTGCAAAGATTGCCGAGCTCAAGGAGAAGGGGTATCCGCTGGCCTATGTCGGTGATGTCGTGGGCACAGGGTCGTCGCGCAAGTCTGCGACAAACTCGGTGCTGTGGCATATGGGGAACGACATTCCCTTCATTCCGAACAAGCGCGATGGCGGTTTCTGCTTCGGTGGCAAGATTGCCCCGATCTTCTTCAACACCATGGAGGATGCAGGTGCGCTGCCGATCGAGATGGATGTCTCGAACATGGAGATGGGTGATGTGATCGATGTCTACCCTTACGAGGGTGTCGTGAAACGTCATGGCAGTGACGAGGTGATCAGCGAGTTCAGCCTGAAGACCGATGTCATTCTCGACGAGGTGCGTGCCAAGGGTCGCATCCCGCTCATCATCGGACGCGGACTCACGGCGCGCGCGCGCGAAGCGCTCGACCTGCCGCCATCCGACCTCTTTCGCATGCCGAAAGATCCCGAGACATCCTCCAGGGGCTACACCCTTGCGCAGAAGATGGTTGGCAAGGCATGCGGCATGGAAGGTGTGCGCCCCGGCATGTATTGCGAGCCGCGCATGACGACGGTCGGGTCCCAGGACACCACGGGACCGATGACCCGCGACGAGCTCAAGGACCTGGCCTGTCTCGGTTTTTCAGCGGATCTCGTGATGCAGTCCTTCTGCCATACCGCGGCCTATCCGAAACCTGTCGATGTCGATACGCACCATACGCTGCCGGACTTCATCATGAACCGGGGAGGTGTCTCGCTTCGTCCCGGTGACGGCATCATCCACTCCTGGCTGAACCGCATGCTGCTGCCCGACACGGTCGGCACGGGCGGTGACTCCCATACGCGTTTTCCACTCGGGATCTCTTTTCCTGCGGGCTCCGGGCTTGTCGCCTTTGCGGCTGCGACCGGCGTCATGCCGCTGGACATGCCGGAGTCGGTGCTCGTCCGCTTCAAGGGCGAGATGCAGCCCGGCATCACATTGCGCGATCTCGTCCATGCGATTCCCTACTATGCCATCCAGAAGGGTTTACTGACGGTCGAGAAGAAGGGCAAGAAGAACGTCTACAACGGCCGCATCCTCGAGATCGAGGGTCTCGAGAACCTGACCGTCGAGCAGGCCTTCGAACTCTCCGACGCTTCCGCAGAGCGGTCAGCCGGCGGCTGTACCATCACGCTCTCGGAGGAATCGGTCAGGGAGTATCTCGAGTCGAACATCGTCATGCTCAAGTGGATGCTGTCCGAGGGTTATGGTGACGAACGCACCATCTCTCGTCGCATCGAGGCGATGGCGGAGTGGCTGGCCAATCCGTCGCTCATGCGAGCGGACCCGGATGCGGAGTACGCGGAGATCATCGAGATCGATCTCAACGAGATCCGGGAGCCCATCCTGTGTGCACCGAACGACCCGGATGACGCACGCCTGTTGTCGGATGTCGCGGGTGACCAGGTCGACGAGGTCTTTATCGGTTCCTGCATGACCAACATCGGTCACTTCCGTGCGGCCGGCAAACTGCTCGAGCAGTATGGCAAGGAGCTGCCGACCAGGCTGTGGATCGCACCGCCGACCCGCATGGACCAGGCACAGCTCACGGAGGAGGGTTACTACAACATCTTCGGACGCATGGGCGCACGTATCGAAACGCCGGGCTGTTCACTCTGCATGGGTAACCAGGCGCGTATCAAGGAGAACAGCACGGCTGTCTCTACCTCGACACGCAACTTTCCGAACCGTCTTGGAACGGGGGCAAATGTCTACCTCGCATCGGCGGAACTGGCAGCTGTTGCAGCGATTCTCGGCAAGCTGCCGACGGTCGAGGAGTACATGGCCTATGCGAACAACATCGACACCATGGCAAGCGAGGTCTACCGCTACCTCAACTTCCACCGGATGGAACACTACCAGCAGGCAGCTGCCAACGTGGTGATTCCGGTTTCCGAAATCGCTTCCGCCTCCTGAGACTTGTCAGCACAGATACCCTCTTCCCGACGGGGAGAGGGTATTTTTTCTATCCGCTATTTCCCGAGGAGCACAAACCCGCTGGCGATGAGCAGCACGCTGATCGCGCGCTGGAATGCCTGCTGGCTCAGGCTCGTATGAATGCGTCCGCCCAGCCAGAGACCGACAGCCATGATGGGAATGGTGGCAGCGACGAGAGGGAGTGTCTTGCTGTTGAAGAATCCCAGGCCGATATAGCCGAACAGGCGCACCGTGCCATCCATGATGAAGATGGTTGCGAAGGTTGCGCGGAAACTTGTCTTGTCGAGCCCCCTGAGTTTCAGGTAGATGACGTAGAAAGGACCGCCGGTACCGAACAG
>JASFFK010000296.1:0-3087 GCA_050124335.1 Chromatiales bacterium
TGCTCGAAAGGATTCTGCCGCACGTCGAGCTCGTGACCCCAAACCTGCCCGAGGCACAACGCCTGACGGGAGAAAGTGATGCCGCCGCCTGTGCCGCGCACTTGATCGCGCGGGGTGCTGGTAACGTGCTCGTCACGGGCGGCCACGATGGCGGTGACAGTGTCATCAATCGCTGGTTCGATGCCGGTGGCGAACAGCAGTTCGTATGGGAACGCCTCGATGGTGAATTCCACGGTTCCGGCTGTACGCTTGCTTCGTCGATTGCTGTTTTTCTCGCCCGCGAGATGCCAATGAAACTGGCATTGCGCCTTGCGCAGGCCTTTACCCACGATGCTCTTGCGAAAGCGGAACACATCGGTCGAGGGCAGAAGATTCCGCGCAGGATTGCAGGTGCATGAACAGGCTCTCCGGGCTTTATGTCATCACCTCGGCTACGACTTCTGTCGAGGATGTCGCATCCGCGATCCGTGGCGGCGCATCCATCGTGCAATATCGCGACAAGTCGAACGATGTATCAAAGCGACTGCGCATGGCTTTGGCGATCCGGCAGCTCTGCGCTGAGAAAGGCGTACTCTGTATCGTCAACGATGATGTCGAACTGGCTGCCTCGATCGAGGCGGATGGTGTGCATGTCGGCAGGGAGGACGCCGCCTGTTGCATGGCCCGCGAGCGCCTCGGCGACAGCGCCATTGTCGGCGTGAGCTGCTATAACGAATTCACACGCGCCGAGGCGGCAGCCGAAGCCGGCGCCAGCTATATTGCCTTTGGTGCCTTTTTCGGTTCGCCGACCAAGCCCGAAGCGCCCCGTGCGACGACAGAGTTGCTTGTTCGCGCGAAACAGGCGTTGTCCCTGCCCGTGGTTGCGATAGGCGGCATTACCCCGCAAAATGGCGCTTCCCTGATTGCCGCCGGTGCTGACATGCTGGCCGTGATCACCGCAGTCTTTTCCCAACCGGATATCGCGGATGCATCCCGCCGGTTCAGCGACCTTTTCCTGGAGGAGTCAACATGAGCGATTCGAGCCAACTCTTTGCCGCGGCACAGAAGCACATCCCTGGCGGTGTCAATTCTCCCGTGCGCGCCTTCAAGGGCGTTGGCGGCGATCCGGTTTTCATCGAGTCGGCTGCCGGTCCCTACCTATATGGCGCGGATGGCAGGAAATACATCGACTACGTTGGTTCCTGGGGTCCCATGATTCTCGGCCATGCTCACCACGAAGTCATCGAGGCTGTCGAAGCTGTCGTGCGCAGGGGGCTCTCGTTCGGTGCGCCGACTGAAATCGAGACGCAGATGGCCGACAAGGTGTGCGAACTCATGCCTTCCATCGAGATGGTTCGCATGGTTTCATCGGGTACCGAGGCGACCATGAGTGCGATCCGGCTGGCGCGTGGTTTCACGGGGCGCGACAAAATCGTCAAGTTCGAGGGCTGCTACCACGGCCACTCGGATTCACTGCTCGTCAAGGCCGGCTCGGGCGCACTGACCTTCGGCGAGCCCTCGTCACCCGGCGTGCCGGCATCGCTGGCAGAGCACACGATCACCTTGAACTACAACGACAGCGAACAGGTGCGCGAGACGTTCAGTGAGATCGGTGACCAGATCGCCTGCATCATCGTCGAGCCGGTTGCCGGCAACATGAACTGCATTCCGCCAGCCCCCGGGTTTCTCGAGACCCTGCGCGAGGTTTGTGACGAATCGGGCGCCGTGCTCATCTTCGACGAGGTCATGACCGGCTTTCGTGTCGGGCTCGGCGGCGTGCAGGCGCTCTACGGCGTCACCCCGGACCTCACGACTCTCGGCAAGATCATCGGCGGCGGCATGCCGGTTGGCGCCTTCGGGGGCAAGCGCGAGATCATGGAGAAGATCTCACCGCTGGGTCCTGTCTACCAGGCCGGCACGCTCTCGGGGAATCCTGTCGCCATGACAGCCGGTCTCAAGACGCTGGAACTGATCTCGGCCCCCGGTTTCTTTGACGAGCTGACGCACAAGACATCGCACCTGGTCAACGGGCTGCGTGAAAAAGCAGAAGCTGCGGGCGTGCCGGTTGCTGTGAACCAGGTCGGCGGCATGTTCGGTCTTTTCTTTACCGATGCCGAAGTGGTGACCAATTTTGCTGAATCGACGGCCTGCAACCAGGAACAGTTCAGGAAGTTCTTCCACGCCATGCTGGACCGGGGCGTCTACATGGCACCATCGGCTTTCGAGGCGGGCTTCGTTTCCATCGCTCACTCGGAAACGGACATCGAGCAGACCATCGGCTATGCCAGAGAAGCCTTTGCTGAAGTTGCCTGATCCGTCGGGCTGGAGCCGGCCAGAATCATGATCGACCAGCTTCTCTCGGTGCTCGCCTCCTACGAGACGCTTTTTGTCTGGCTCGGGATCGGTTCCCTGTTTCTCTTTCTGGTCTCGATTGCACTGATGCCCTGGCTCGTGAGCCTGATCCCGGTCGATTATTTCCGGACGCATCACGAGATCCACTGGCATACGCTGCTGAAGCCGCGTTCCATCTTCAGGAATCTCGTCGGTTTGCCGGTTTTCCTGGCCGGTGTCCTCATGATTTTTCTGCCGGGGCAGGGTGTCCTGACCATCATGGCAGGCCTCGCGATCATGGTTTATCCGGGCAAGTTCCGCGCCGAGCGCTGGCTTGTCCGGCGGCAGGGTGTCCTGAAAACGCTCAACTGGATGCGCAAGCGCCGGGGTGTGCCACCACTGGATATCGACGGCTTCATTGACTGACAAACGGCATCGCAACTTCCGGTAGTCCTGCATTGCCCGGCTGCTTCGGGAAATCGCCACGGTTTGACGATACCTGAAAAGTCTTCAGGCGAACTGTATCTCCTGTATCGCAGGTTGCGATGAAATCTTTTCAGTCTGTCTCAGGTGCGTCTGATTGACTGCCAGCCGGTGTAGTGGTGATTGTGAGGATTACCTCGAGCCCGCCGTCGGGCGCATCGCCAAGACGAATATCCCAGCCGTAAAAGTCGCAGAGCTGCCGCGCGATCGCGAGACCAAGGCCGCTTCCGCCTGTGTGCGGGTTGCGTGAATTTTCGAGACGGAAGAAGGGTGTGAAAACCTTTTCCCTGAAAG
>JASFFK010000297.1:0-3073 GCA_050124335.1 Chromatiales bacterium
AAGAAGAAGACATCATGGGCGTCATCGAAGGTTAATCACTCAGAAATCCAGGAAAAGAGAAAATGTCTGCAAAAGAAGTCTATTTTGGTGATGATGCCCGCCACAGAATGCTGGCCGGCGTCAATATACTGGCCAACGCCGTCAAGGTCACACTTGGCCCCAAAGGCCGCAACGTCGTTCTCGAGAAGAGCTTTGGCGCGCCGACCATCACAAAGGATGGCGTCTCGGTCGCGAAGGAGATCGAACTCTCCGACAAGTTCGAGAACATGGGCGCGCAAATGGTCAAGGAGGTCTCCTCGCAGACGTCCGATATCGCCGGTGACGGCACCACCACAGCAACCGTTCTGGCCCAGGCCATGGTCCGCGAAGGCCTCAAGGCCGTCGCCGCGGGTATGAACCCGATGGATCTCAAGCGCGGCATCGACAAGGCCGTCATTGCGGTCGTCGATCAGCTTCGCGAGATCTCCAAGCCCTGCGAGACGGATGCACAAATTGCGCAGGTTGGCACCATTTCGGCCAACTCCGACACCAACATCGGCAACATCATCGCCGAGGCCATGGGCAAGGTTGGCAAAGAAGGCGTCATTACGGTTGAGGAAGGTTCGGCACTGCAGAATGAACTCGATGTTGTCGAGGGCATGCAATTCGATCGCGGCTACCTCTCACCCTACTTCATCAACAACCAGGAAAACCAGAACGTCGATCTCGAAGATCCGTATGTCCTGCTGTTCGACAAGAAGATCTCCAACATTCGTGACCTGCTGCCGGTCCTCGAGGCTGTCGCCAAGGCCAGCAAGCCGCTGCTGATCATCGCAGAGGACGTCGAAGGTGAAGCACTGGCTACACTCGTCGTCAACACCATGCGTGGCATTGTCAAGGTTGCTGCCGTCAAGGCACCGGGCTTCGGTGATCGCCGCAAGGCCATGCTGCAGGACATCGCCATCCTGACCGGCGGGACCGTCATTTCCGAAGAAGTTGGCCTGTCGCTCGAGAAAGCGACCCTGAACGAGCTCGGCAACGCCAAGCGCATCGTCATAACCAAGGAAGAGACCACCATCATCGACGGTGCCGGTGACGAGTCCAACATCAAGGCGCGTGTCGAGCAGATCCGCACCCAGATCGATGAGACCTCTTCCGACTATGACCGCGAGAAGCTCCAGGAGCGTCTCGCCAAGCTGGCCGGCGGTGTTGCCGTCATCAAGGTCGGCGCCGCGACCGAGGTCGAGATGAAAGAGAAGAAGGCGCGTGTCGAGGATGCACTGCACGCTACCCGCGCAGCCGTCGAGGAAGGCATCGTTCCCGGTGGTGGTGTCGCACTGGTTCGCGCCCTGACCGCAATCGCTGATCTCACTGGCGACAACCATGATCAGGATGTCGGC
This sequence comes from Chromatiales bacterium, assembly GCA_050124335.1. Lineage (GTDB taxonomy): Bacteria > Pseudomonadota > Gammaproteobacteria > Chromatiales > Chromatiaceae > Sva-25. Next base: position 1,380 of record JASFFK010000297.1, read on the forward strand.
ATCTCGCTGGCACGCCGCGCCATGGAAGAGCCGCTGCGCCAGATCGTTGCCAACGCTGGCGACGAGCCTTCAGTCGTCCTGAACAATGTTGCCAACGGCGAAGGTAACTATGGCTACAACGCTGCCAACGGCGAGTACGGCGACATGGTCGAAATGGGCATTCTTGACCCGACCAAGGTAACCCGTTCCGCCCTGCAGAATGCAGCCTCTGTCTCCGGCCTCATGATCACGACCGAAGCCATGGTCGCTGATGAGCCGAAGGACGATGCCCCTGCGATGGGTGGCGGTGACATGGGCGGCATGGGTGGCATGGGCGGCATGATGTAATCTGCCCTTCCCGTCACCTGACGCCTAAAAGCCCCGCTGTGCGGGGCTTTTTTATTGGTTTTGTGTTTGTAGTTACTGCGTCATGGCATTGGTCATGTATTTCAGGGTTCGGAGTCAAATTGGCTACGACCCCTTTTCGCTAAATGAGAACTCCCGTTCAGTAAAAAACCGAACGCAAAAGAAAACCCCGCCGAAGCGGGGTTCTCACTGGAAGTGGGGTCCGTCAGACGGACATCACTTTCCTTACTTGGCAGCCGGAGCCGGAGCCTGCTGGGGCATCGGAGCCGGAGCGCCATAGCCGTAAGGTGCAGGCGGCATCGGAGCCGGAGCGCCGTAGCCGTAAGGACGGCCATAACCGTAAGGACCATAGCCATAAGGCGTGTTGTAGTTGTAGAAACGGCCGTCGCCAGCGCCGTATGCATCGCCGCGCCAGTCGGTATCCATGTCGGCATCAGCCTTGCCGCTCATGTTGAAATCGAATTCACCGGAACCGCGTCCACGACCCGAACCGTCGCCATAGCCGTAGCCATAACCGTCGTTGTAGAAGTTGGTGTTGCTGTCATCGCCCCAGAACTCGGCAGAGGCAGTGGAAGTTGCGAAGAGCGCAGCGATTGCTGCAGCTGTAACGATAGCTTTCATATCAATCTCCTCAAAGGAATCTGTCGTATTGGCTGAAAGCGGGTTGTCTTTCAAAAAGCCCTTCCGCTTTCATGGTGATAAGTATATAAGCAATTTCTTAAATACTCAAGTGCTTTTTTTCATCACGCTCCATCTTTTTAGAACCAAACGCGGCAACCAGACAGAATGAATGCGTAGTGATTGATCCAAATCAATCGGTCACAGCTACAAGGCTGTTCCACGACAGCGCCTGGTGAGGGATTTCTTCCTGGTATATCGCTAATCAACGGGCAGCAATAACCCGGATATGCACAAAAAACTGAATTTCCTCTCCCCCACGGAAATATCATCACCCGGCCGGAGTGTGTGACTGCTATAGGCAAGCGATCGCAGGAACTTTGTTCACACGTTTCTGTGCGAACCGGGATTCAGGGCGCATGTCCCTTACCCTGCCAGCAGGCCAAAACACCCACGGTGATTCCGACACCATCCGTGTATTTGCAGTGGATTTCGACAAGCGACCTTTCTTCTTTGTCCAAGCGCTTCATTGGGCTTGCAACCAGTGCGGTCCTGTCACCAGGCAAAAGAAAACCCCGCCGAAGCGGGGTTCTCGCTGGAAGCATTCTCCGTCAGACGGAGTTCACTTCTCTTACTTGGCTGCAGGTGCTGCAGGAGCAGGCATCTGGGGAGCAACCGGTGCGCCGTAGTACGGAGCGTAACCGTAAGGCGTGTTGTAGTTGTAGAAACGA
>JASFFK010000298.1:0-3066 GCA_050124335.1 Chromatiales bacterium
AACTTGGATTTCTCGCCACCGGAGTTCTGCCACTTTCCGCTCGCCGATGCAGCCAGCCGGACGCGCACACCGAGCAGTGGCTCGACCTGCATCTCCCTGCTCAGTGCCAGCACCAGCTCGAGCTCGTTGATTTTTTCGATCACGATATGGGTGCGCAGTCCCAGCCGGCGGCCGATCAGGGCAAGACGGATATACTCGCTGTCCTTGTAGCCGTTGCAGATGACGAGACTGCCGGGCTTCGCGAGTGCCAGCACGGCGAGCAGCTCCGGCTTGGAGCCTGACTCCAGTCCGATACAGTCTCCTCCCCCGCGCAACAGCTCTTCCACGACGCTGCGCTGCTGGTTGACCTTGATCGGATAGATCGCACGGTAGTCGCCTTCGTAGTCGTGGGCCAGTGCTGCCTCTTTGAAGGCGTTGCACAGGGATGCTGCCCGGTCATGCAGGATGTCATTGAAGCGCACAAGCAGTGGCCAGTGAAGTCCTTTCTCAGCCGCTTCGCGAGCGAGTTCGTGGAGATCGATGCTCTGGCGGTTGGTGCGATGCGGTCTGGCATGCAGGTGGCCATCATCAGCAATCATGAAGTAGTCTTCGCTCCAGCCGGGAAGACCGTAGTTCTGTGGAATTGTCGGTGCCTGGTTCATGGCGCTATTGTACAGCTTGCACCGGCTTTCCAATGTCGCTAATGTTGCGACGATTCAGACAGGGATAAAGCCATGCCAGACACGAGCCAGTGGTTCACGGAAACCTCCGATGCAACCGGTTCCGGTTTCGCCCTCAGGGTTCGCCGCAAGTTGCACGAGGAGCAAAGCCGGTACCAGAAAATCGAAATCTACGAGACCACGGACTGGGGCAATCTCATGGTCATCGATGATTGCATCATGCTCACCACGAGAGACAACTTTCTCTATCACGAGATGATGTCGCATCCGGCGCTCTTTACGCATCCGGACCCGAAGCGGGTCGTGATTATCGGCGGAGGCGATTGCGGCACGCTGCGCGAGGTTCTGAGGCATCCGGGTGTGCGGCAAGTTACGCAGATCGATATCGACGAGCGGGTGACGCGCCTGTCCGAGACCTATTTTCCCGAGCTCTGCGAGTCGAATGATGACCCGCGCGCAGAGCTGCTCTTCATCGATGGCATCAAGTGGATGCAGCAAGCGGAAGCTGCCTCGATCGATGTCATCATCGTCGACAGCACGGATCCCGTTGGTCCGGGTGAGGTGCTCTTCAGTGAGGAATTCTACCGGGCATGTCACGATGCATTGCAGCCTGATGGCCTGATCGTGCAGCAGAGCGAATCACCCTTGCTGCACCGGGCATTGCTGAAACGCATCCGTCACGACATGGTGTCGGCGGGCTTTGCCGGCACAAGGACACTGCAGTTTCCACAACCTGTCTATCCGGGTGGCTGGTGGTCTGCAACCATGGCAATGAGCTTGAGTGCCTGGCCCGAGCCCAGGTACGCCGAGATGGGAAAGATTGCAGGTATGCGCTATTTCAATCGTGCTATATTTGACGCGTCTCTTGCGCTTCCTGCATTCATGACCGAAGAATGATTTTGCACAAGAGCAGAAAAAAAACTACACTCTGTTTACAAAATTAACAAAATAGTTTTAACATCTTATTGAAAACCCAGAAATATTGCCTTAACCTGATTGGGTGGCAGTTGCCCCATTAACAGAAACCGGTCAAGAGCCGGTCCGGGTAATTGTCTGGGAATTCAACGAGTCAACAAGGAAAATAACGATAAAGAATCCGCGAAATTCACAAGCAACAGGATTCACATGTCGTATTTCGGTCGGGGGGCCCGATGGCGTTATTATCAAAAACGCAACAGAGACTACTAGGGATTGATATCAGCTCGACAGCTATCAAGCTGATTGAGCTCAGTCGTTCCGAAAGCAAGGGGCATCACGAGTACAGGGTGGATGCCTTTGCATCCGGCAATTTGCCACCCGGCTCTGTCGATGCACGAAAAATCAAGGACACCGCTGCCGTTTCCGAGGTCATTACCGAGGTTGTCAGTCGCAGTGGTTCATCAGCAAAACAGGCAGCAGTCGCTGTGTCAGGTGCCGCTGTCATCTCCAGGGTCATCCAGCTTCCGGCAGGTCTCAGCGAGCTGGAGATGGAGTCGATGGTCTCGCTCGAGGCCGATCACTACATCCCGCAGCGCCTTGACGAGGTTCGTTACGACTTCGATGTGATCGGCCCCTCGCAGAACAATCCGGAGACGGTCGATGTCCTGCTTGCCGCTGCCCGCGGCGATGTTGTTGACGATCTCATCATGGTGCTCGAGAACGCGGGCCTTACCGCCCAGGTTGTCGATGCTGAGCAGTACGCTGTCGAGCACTGCTATCAGGAGCTGGTGCGATTCGACCAGGATTCCGGCAACGTGAATAATGTGGCGGTCATCGATATCGGCGCCAACACCATGGATGTGCATGTCATCGTTGACGGCAATATCCGGCATACACGGGAATACCATATCGGCGGACGCCAGCTCACCCAGGACATCCAGAACGCTTACAACCTCGAACCGGAAGAGGCGGAAGTTCGCAAGATCAGCGGCGACTTGCCGGGTGATTACCGTGAAACCCTGCTTCAGCCATTCGTCAAGCGCCTGGCGCAGGACATGCGTGGTGCGCTGCAGATCTACCAGGCCAGTGATGAAGGCGCCAACATCCAGCAGATCTTTCTGACGGGAGGCTGCGCAAATCTCACGGGTATCACCGATCTGGTTGAAAACCTCATTGGCATCCCGGTCCGGATACTTGATCCGTTCGCATCCATGAAATTTGGCAAGAATGTTCATCTGAGCAAACTCAGGGAGCAGGCGCCGGCGTTTACCGTGGCTTGCGGTCTTGCGTTGAGGAGGTTTGATTAATGGCAAGAATCAACCTCGTCCCCTGGCGTGAGAAACGCCGCGAGCAACGCAAGCGCGATTTCATCATGCTTCTCGGGGCTGGTGTCGTCGGGTCACTGCTGATCATGGGGCTCTGGCACCTCATCAACCAGAATATGATCGATAACCAGATCGATCGTAACAACCTGCTGCGCAAGGAGATT
>JASFFK010000299.1:0-3057 GCA_050124335.1 Chromatiales bacterium
CCAGTAGAAGAACTCCTTGCGCGGTCCTTCGTTGACCTCACCCTTGAAATACGGCAAAAGGTTGTAACCATCGAGATGGACCTTGTAATTGCGGCCGATCGCCTGATGACCTTTCAGGAGCTTCTCCTTGATGTCGGGCTCTCCCACGGCCGCCATCAGCGTCGGGAGCATGTCCTCGTGCGAGAAGACATCGTTGTAGACTGTACCGGGTTTGATGACACCCGGCCATTTGATCATCGTGGGCACGCGGTAGCCGCCCTCCCAGTTCGAGTTCTTTTCGTTACGGAAAGGTGTCATGCCGCCATCAGGCCATGTAAAAACTTCAGCGCCGTTATCTGACGAATACATGATGATGGTGTTGTCTGCAATTCCGAGTTCATCGAGCTTGTCGAGGAGCTGGCCAATGTGACCATCGTGCTCGACCATGCCGTCAGCATACACACCAAGACCGGTCACGCCCTCTGACTCGGGCTTGAGATGCGTATTGACATGCATGCGCGTGGAATTCCACCAGAGGAAGAACGGCTTCTCTGACTTGACCGCACGTTCCATGAAATCAATCGCGCCGGCGGTAACCTCCTCATCCACGGTTTCCATGCGTTTTTTGGTCAGTGGACCTGTATCCTCGATGCTGCCATCCGCGGACGACTTGATCACGCCACGCGGACCGAACTTCTTCTTGAACTCTGCGCTCTGCGGATAATCGGGACTTTCCGGCTCCTCCTCTGCATTGAGATGATAGAGATTGCCGAAGAACTCATCGAACCCGTGGTTGCTAGGCAGGTGCTCATCAAGGTCGCCAAGATGATTCTTGCCATATTGGGCAGTCATGTAGCCATGATTTTTCAGGAGACCCGCGATCGTCGGATCTTTCTCTGAGAGGCCCTCCTTTGCGCCTGGCAAGCCAACTTTCAGCAAACCGGTACGAAACGGACTCTGCCCGGTGACAAATGCCGCGCGACCAGCCGTGCAGCTCTGTTGTCCATACCAGTCAGTAAAGAGCGCGCCTTCATTGGCGATCCTGTCGATATTGGGAGTCTGGTAACCCATCATGCCTCGGTTATAGGCGCTGGTGTTGAACCAGCCGATATCATCACCCCAGACAATGAGAATGTTGGGTTTATCGGTCGCTGCATTCGCACCACCTGCGAAAAACAGCATTAGTGAAAAAGTCACGAAAATGCGACGCATGGATATCCTCCTGAGATATTCGTCACCCTGCTCCGAAAGAGCGGGCAATTTTTTTATTCGAAATATGAGACTAGACTAAAGTAACAGCTGTCACTATCCGTTTTTCGACACCAGGGCGTAGATAAGCAGACGCATGAACCCCTCACAGACAGGAACCATCCCACCCATTGAACCGGACATCGGTGTCTTGTCATTGGACCTGGACAGTTTTGAACCGCAATCCATGGAAGAGGCTTTGAGTCACACGACTGTCGAGCATCTGCAGCTGGCCAGGGGGCGTTTTCTGGGACAGTTGATGCATGCAGAGTTCACCGCCAGCTCGCTCGACTGGGGCAGCTACAATTTGCCACTGCTTGCAACTGGCGGGATGCCAGCCCACAGGGTAACGCTTGGCTTTATCCTGGCCGCTGATGGCGAAAGCATGATGAACGGGAAAACCTTTCAGCCACCCGCCCTCGTGCTCTTCAGCGAGGAAACCGAACTCTACTATCGCCTTGCGCCCGGCACCCAATGGCTGGCCTTTCAGGTCGAACGCAGTCTGCTCGAACGCCTCGGGCTCTCGCTTCAACCAGGCTCTGCCGGACCCGCAGGTAACAGCACGACGGGAATCCGCCAACTCAATCAAAATCTGCAAGATACGCTGGCAGTTCTCCGGAACATTTCTGTTTCCGGACATGATCCCGAGATACCAGACCCGCTCGGCTGTATCAAAGAGGCAGAAGCACGCCTTTTTGATCTTCTGGCCAGTGCAGTTGCCTCTATGCAGCCCGACCCGGCACATAGCAGACTTGATCGTTCAGAGACAATCAGGCTGGTAAGGTTTGCAACGGATTACATCCTTGCCCACCATAAAGAATCAATGCGTATCGGGACGATATGCTGTGAACTGGACTGCGACCTGAAAACCCTGGAACGCGCCTTCCATAAAGTTCACGGAATGTCGCCAAGACAATTCCTGACACTGACTCGCCTCAACAATGCACGTCAACTGCTGCTTAACGGAAAGGGAAAGCACAGCGTAACCCACACCGCCATGGCGAGTGGAATACAGCATCTCGGCCGATTTTCTCAACAGTATCGCTTGTGGTTTGGCGAACGCCCGTCCAAAACCCTGGCCCGGTCAATGCATTCCGGCAGCAAGGCCTGACCGAACGTTCCCCATCCAGAGAGATCGCCCTCGCAGTCGATCAGGATTTCAACCCGGTCCATCTATCTGGCCATACCAGTGACCCTGCTGTGTGTTTTCAATGCCCCGGGCATCGAATGCATCCGGACATGCCAGGCCATGAGTCCATGACAGAGAATGATTTAAAATATATATTATTCATATATTTAATAAATTTTTCTTATTATTTACATTAATTTTTGACCAGGTCAGAGAAATCGTGGTACTCATACATGTCGACCATTCCGGCCCCGGCATGAGTCACAAGCACCTGCCACTTGCCTGCTTCTTCTTCATCCAGACGAAGCATCACCAGGTAATGCCCCTGCTCGATGGCGTCATGCAAAGCTTCAAGCTTCTCCTCAGGCACGCCGGAACGGTGCATCGCCACTGACAGTTGCGAGGCTGCCGCCGCACCAGCCATGGCGCCGCCACCAAGTCCCGCGCCTGCGACAGCAGCCGCGATGGCCTCAACGACAGGCCCTGCTGCAAGCACGGGGCCGATGCCCGGGATAACAAACAGCCCTGCAGCACCGGCAAGCAGCCCCCAGAGGCCACCCCAGAAAGCTCCCATGCTGCCCCAGCCTTTCATCCGGTCGCCGACACTGGAATAGTAGAGACCGAGAGGATCGTCTCCGCTGGACTGGCCTTTTCCCAGAATCGACAGCATGTCCATCGGAAAACCTCGCTCGATCAGCAAG
>JASFFK010000300.1:0-3052 GCA_050124335.1 Chromatiales bacterium
CCGATGCATTGCTTGCCATGCGCAGATCGGTGGCATTTCGCTGGCATCAGAGTTGCTTGACTGTTTGTCTTTTTCAATCAACAGGCAGCGTTTCCATGGAACTCAGGCTATTCAAAACACTCTGGGGGCATAACAGTGACTTTCAGTCAGCTGCAAACCGCGCACTGAGGGCAGGTTTCCAGGGGATAGAAGGACCAGCACCGGGCGATATGGAACAGGCGCGTGAATACCTGAGCCTGCTCACTGATACAGGACTTGCCTATATTGCCGAGATCACCACTGCGGGCACCTACGTGCCCAACCGGCATGCCACTCTGGATGACCATCTCGAATCCCTGAAACGAAAGCTCGACCAGAGCCTGGAGATGTTTCCTGAATTCATTACCTGCCTGGGTGGATGTGATGCCTGGCCCGAGGAACTTGGCCTTGAATTTTTCGCGCGCGCGATGGAAATTGCAGACAGCAGTGACATTGTCATCAGTTTTGAAACGCACCGTGGCCGTTCGTTTTTCAATCCATGGATCACGCGACGCATTGTGGAACAATTGCCCGACATCAAACTGACCTGCGATTTCAGCCACTGGTGCGTAGTGTGTGAGCGCCTCATCGATACCGAGATCGATGTCATCAGGGCGATCGCACCGCACGCACATCATATCCATGCACGAGTCGGTTATGACCAGGGGCCACAGGTGCCACATCCCGAGGCTCCCGAGTATCGGGACGCCCTGCGGGCGCATCAGCGCTGGTGGGAGACAATCTGGGAAAGTCAGTTCACACGCGGCTATGCGGCTACAAGCATGACGCCCGAATTTGGTCCTGACGGTTACCTGCACGAGGCCCCGTTTACCAGAGAACCGGTTGGCGATCTATGGCAGATGAATCAGTGGATGGCTAACGAGGAGCGCAGGCACTTCGACGAGTTCATTCAGTCTTTCCCGGTTGCGCAACTGGCTCCCTGAGCGCTGCCTCTGCCCGAGTCTCCGCCTCTTCCCGAAAACCCTCGAGTATGGCCGCGGTGATGACCAGTAGAGCACCAGCTATTTCAACCAGCGACAGGGACTGGTTCAGGATAATAACTGCCGAGATCACAGCCACGACCAGTTCCATCACGATGATGATCGAGGCACGGCCTGCCTCCAGATGGGTCACACCCCACTGGGTGCCAAGGGTGATCAACATCAGCCAGACGATGCCATAGAAAGCGGCATAGGCCAGGACAGACAACTCGTTTGGCCAGGCGACATCGGTGGTCACCAGCAGGTATGCCCCCATCAGGATAACCACGCCCAAAAACATTGCAGAGACCTTGCTGCCCAGAGGCAAATCCTGCGATGCGCGAAACAGGATGTTATTCATGGCAAACGCAAAACCTGAGCCGATCGCCATCAGATCCAGCCAGCTCGGTGGGGTATTAAAGATCTGGAATCCACCAAGGATCAGAAAACCGCCGCTGATCGCTGCTGCGAGGGCAATGCCGCGCACGAGATCAATTTTCTCGCCAAGGAAGAGCCGTCCGCCAAGTACGCTCCAGATGGGCAACAAATAAAACAGAATCATGACGCGCACCACGTCGCCATAAAACAGGGCATTCTGGAACAGCAGGTTGGCCAGGCCGCCAAACAGGACGATCAGCCCGAGGTGGCCAAAATGTCCCGGCCAGGAACGACGTTCCCGAAACATGACCGGAAGCAGAACAGTGACAGCACAGAGGAAAATAAAAAAGACCATGGGAGGCCCACTCAATCCCTGTGACTCGAAGTACTGCAGTGGTAGCCACGTAAGCCCCCAGCCAACGGAACTGGCCAGTAGCACCCAGACGGGTAACGAGAGTCGTTTCATGCGGGCGGCTTACTCGTAAAACCCGGGGAAGGGACGGCAGTTTTTATAAAAATGCATATCGTGGTTTGGCCAGATAAGCGCATTCGTCTCGCTCGCCAACTGCTTGAGTTTGCGAATGCTCTCCAGCGCCATATCCTCACGATCTTCCCAGCAAAGACCGGGGGCAATTTCGTCCACCAGGTTCTCTTCCAGATCGGCCGCATCTCCTGCCAGCAGGATGGGTGCGCCCCTGGGTAACTCGATCAGCATGGACATGTGACCCGCCGTATGGCCGGGTGATTCGATGGCCCGAACGCCTGCTATGAGATCGTATTCCCCGGCCTGTTCACGCCATCGATAATCACCTGTGAAATCATCCTGGAAATAAGCATCATCAGCCTGCCCGCGTGCCGCAGATAACTCCTGTTCATGCACATGAATCTCGGCATGCGCCATGTCGCACAAGCCACCGCCATGATCAAAATGCAGATGGCCCACGAAGACCAGGTCGACATCCAGCGGCTGCAAACCCAGTTCCGCCAGTCGGCTGGGCAATCTCTGCTCCTCGGTCATCTCGGGCGGGCCGAACGGGAAGGCATCGTTCTCGTAATACTGTTGTTTCAGATCAGGATTGCTGATCTTGCTGTAGTCACATCCGACATCGTAAAGAATGCGCCCATTGGTCGTTTCAATGAGATAGGCGAGTATTGGCGCCTCGATGATCTGCCCCGCTCCCCGACCTCGTGTAGAGAGTGTTTTCTCGTATTTGTGAGTGCCTGTGAGCAGGGGCCAGAATTTTTTTACCTGGGTCATCGGCACCTCCTAGTGGGCCGTGAGGAAGGAGACACCATCCACACCAATAAAGGTCTTCCCCTTATCCTGCATTACTGGCTCATCCGGATCATCAGCGTTTAGTGCTCTGCACACACGATAACGATGATATGAGCCCAGCAGGTTCCTGAAAGGCAGCATCTGGCTATCATCGTTGCCATAGAGTTCGGCATGAAAGGCCGGCAGGCGATACCAGGGAACGGTTGGCCGCTCGTGATGGGCGTTATGATAACCAAAGTTGAGTACCAGCAGATTCAGCCAGGGATAATCTGTCGAGAACAGGTTGCTGAAGGTATTGCGGTGCTCAAAGGCATGATCAAAGCGTTTGGCCTCAACTCCGCGTTCCTGTTCCAGGGTCTCGAAGACCTCGAATGTATGCTGATGGGCGTCCATAAACCGC
>JASFFK010000301.1:0-3037 GCA_050124335.1 Chromatiales bacterium
CTTGCCCGCAACGTAGAACTCGCCGGTGGTACCCGCACGTGCCCAGATGGCAATGCCGATATACAGCAGGAAGGTCGCGCCGACGACAATATAGGTCAAAGTCTGTAGATCCATCGGTGCCTCCCTCAGTCTTCGTGGACGTTGAACTGTCGATCAAGCTGCCCCATACGCCACGCGTAGAAGAAGATCAGGACGACAAAGGTGTAGATGGAGCCTTGCTGGGCAAACCAGAAGCCAAGCTTGTAACCTCCAATCTGGATGGCGTTCAGCGCATCCACCAGGATGATGCCAAACAGGAATGAAACGATAAACCAGATGACGAGACAGATCGCAACCAACCTGATGTTCGCCTTCCAGTATGCTGAAGCGTCACTCATAAAGTGTCTCCTCTTGGATGTTGTTGTAATGCGTTGCCGTAATGGTCGGCCCGGAGATCGCCCTGTTGTTTGTAAACTTGTGGGGCATCAGTCAATGGGTTGTGTGCATGACCGTGTTCATCCCAGCTGCTGGTGGCAGACTGCTACGGTCCAGACCGGATTTTTATTAATAGGTATACGGACCTGCGAATCTTACTCGAAAAGGGAGCCCCTTTTCGAGGAAAACCTTGGGCATTGAAGATTTAAATATTCACTATTCCCGGGTGATCCAGCGAACGAGGTGGTAGATACGCTGGCTCTCGGAAGAGACAGACGGGCCGTAGACGATCGCGGGAAAGAGATTGCCCGCAGGATTTGACCTCTCAAGCGCCTCTTCTTGTGATGAAACAGCCGTGACACAGGATTCGGGGAATCGCTTGCGGTTTTGACGCGTAGTCCTGACGATCGCAAATGTCTCGGACTGGGCCTGTGAGTCGGGGTCGACAGGAAATGGCGCCATCAATCGGTGGCATCCTTGACGATGGCCTTGAGCTTGCGAAGGTCGGCCCTGGCAAAGTCTGACCTGACGAGTTCGATGAGACCGTCACGGCGCAGGTCGGCGATGGTACGGCTGACGGTCTCCGTGGTGAGTGCCAGCATGTTGCCGATATCCTCTCGACCAGGCAGATAAAATGCCTTTTCCGAAGTATTCTCGGCAAGCCAGATCAGCAACCGGATGACCCGGTAGCGCGAAGGCCCGGTCGAGAGGCGTGTCAGCCAGGAGTCTGAGGTCGACAGTGCATCCTGCCACTTCGTTAGAAGTGTCCTGTGCAGCTGGGGTTGTTCCGCAGCAAGCATCTCCACTGTTTTGACGGGTATCGCGCAGGTGTCGACCGACGTTAGCGCAATGGCATCATGCTGGTAGGTGGACCCGGTCGTGGCCTCGATACCGGCGAGGTCACCCTGCTTCAACAGACGCACGATCCGCTGCGTGCCATCGGGCAAGTACTGGACGAGCTTGACTATACCCTGTCGAATCGTAAAAACCCGTTCACCCGGATCACCGATAGTGTAAAGATGGTCACCTTTACTGATTTCGACCTCGCGGATAGCGCTGTGGAATTTGTTAAATACCTCGAGATCCAGATCCTGGAACAGGGCCACACTGCGTACAGTGCAGACCTTGCAGATTTCGTTTGTAAGGATTTCACCCTTGCTACCGGGAATCGTCATGCCGTGACTCGCATTGAGGATTATCAATTTTCCATATCAGTGAATATTAGCATTCTTTAAAGTTCTCGCGCCAGAGTATCGATACACGGATGGAATTCAGGTAAATTCCATGCAATGACGACGTGACAGAAGCGCACCCCGGCTCAGGTCGAATTTCCGAAAACAGTGGAAATCCGGGGCGCAGATACTGTATATTTCGCAGCTTCGTACCGGAGGGGTGGCAGAGCGGCTGAATGCACCGGTCTTGAAAACCGGCAGGGGTTAACGCCCCTCGTGGGTTCAAATCCCACCCCCTCCGCCACACTACCAGCCTGTCCGTGCTGCGCCGGGGCTGGATCGATCCGGAAGGATCGCATACCGGAGCAAAGCCCTCCGGTCGACAATCAAATCAGGAGAAGTGTCCGAGTGGCTGAAGGAGCACGCCTGGAAAGTGTGTATACGTTAACAGCGTATCGAGGGTTCGAATCCCTCCTTCTCCGCCAAACAGGAAAAGCCCTAGCAACATAGCTGCATGGGAGTTTGATAACAGGGATTCGAACCTGAGATGTATCTGATCGACCGGTTCGACAAGGAGCGTCAAGCGACGCAGCGCGAATCGCGAAGCGGTGAGAGGGCGAAGCCCGGCAATCCCTCCTTCTCCGCCAGATAAGTTACTGATATAACAAATAATAATAACTAGATTTTCCCCGAAAGGGGACAATACGGGGACCAGGGTCCCCTTTCTTTTGTCCAAAAATCGGGGGGCTCTCCCCATTCCATGCGAAAATCGGGCTCATCCTTTTTAACACCGCATATTATGAAACCATCCTGAGCGTTCAAGCGGACACCGGTCTGTGATGCGCCAGGTTTCCATGGTCACAGCATGAATAGAGAATTCGAATACGGGTTAATCGCATTTGCGATGATTGCATTGCTGGCAGGAGTTTTTTACTACTGGGTAACCCGGCCAACTGACAGTGCGGTGTTCCTCTCACTCTTGCCTGCTTTTATCCCGGAACAGTCTTCAACATTTCTTGCCAGATGGTCAGGCTGGTTGCCCACCTTCTTCCATGTCTTTGCCTTTGCCCTGCTGACCTACCTGGCCCTTGGGCGTCGCCATCTCTTGTTTGCCTGTCTCTTGTGGGGGGGCGTCAACGCCCTGTTCGAGTTCGGCCAGGCGCTACCGGCAGAAACACTCGAAGTCTTGCCAAAGCTGTTCAACCTTCGCACCTATTTCAGTCACGGAATCTTTGATCCACTGGATCTGGTTGCCTGTGCGATGGGCGCCTGGGCTGCGTGGGCACTGATTCGTTCAGGAGAATCTCATGAAAATTGAAAGCCAGAACCAAAAGACGAGCAGTCTCTCAACTTTCCCTGACTGGAAAACTATTTTGAGCTTCTGCCTGGTGTTCAGCCTGGGGATCATCAGCATATTGGGATCTTCCGGTGATCTGGATCTTGATGAGGAA
>JASFFK010000302.1:0-3016 GCA_050124335.1 Chromatiales bacterium
TGGCTGATAGAGCCACCGCGTTTAGGTAGAATTTCCGCTTTTCCTTGCCGGGAATGACCGGCAGACAAAAGATCGAGGGTAAACCACATGCAACCACTGGTTGGCATCATCATGGGATCTGTTTCTGACTGGGAGACCATGTCCCATGCGGCAGACAAGCTGACGGAGCTCGGTGTGCCCTACGAGGTCGAGGTGGTCTCCGCACACCGCACGCCAGACAAACTCTTCGCCTATGCAGAAGAGGCAGCCGGCCGTGGACTCGAGGTGATTATCGCGGGGGCCGGCGGAGCAGCACACCTTCCGGGCATGACGGCCGCGAAAACCTCGCTGCCCGTGCTTGGCGTTCCGGTGCAGTCGAAGGCCCTCAGTGGCATGGACTCGCTCCTTTCGATCGCCCAGATGCCCGCTGGCATCCCGGTTGGAACACTCGCGATCGGCAAAGCAGGCGCCGCCAATGCCGCGCTGCTGGCGGCCGCGATCCTCGGAAACAAGTACCCTGAAACACGCGAAGCGCTTGACCGTTTTCGCGAGCAACAGACCGAGGCAGTGCTCTCGCGCCCGGATCCGAGAGTCGCTACCTGATGGTTGTCGGGATTCTCGGCGGTGGACAGCTGGCCCGCATGCTCGCGCTGGCCGGGCACCCCATGGGAATCCGTTGCTTGGTTCTGGATCCCGCAGACGACGCCTGTTCTGCGCCTGTCGCCCGTCATCTCCACGGTGCTTTCGACGATCGCGCACTGCTCGACGAGCTGGCGGACTCTGCGGATGTCATTACTTACGAATTCGAGAATGTCCCGCTCGAGAGCCTGCGCTATCTCTCTTCGAGGGTACCCGTCTATCCGCCGCTCACGGCGCTGGAGGCGACCCAGGACAGGCTCAATGAAAAGAATCTCTTCCGTGAGCTCGGGATCGATACACCCGATTTCCTGCCGGTTTCCAGCCAGGCCGAACTCGAGAGTGCCTTAGAAAAGATTGGTCTGCCCTCTGTTCTCAAGACCCGCCGCATGGGTTATGACGGAAAAGGCCAGGTCGTTCTCAAGGAAGCTGCGGATGTGGCGGGGGCTTGGGAGCAGCTCGGCGGCGTGCCGGCAATCCTCGAGGCGTTCGTGCCTTTCGATCGCGAGGTCTCCGGAATTGTCGTGCGTGCACGTGATGGAGAGATCGCAGCCTGGTCGCTCACGGAAAACGTCCATGGTGACGGCATCCTGAAGCTGGCGATCAGCAAGCCGCATGACCCTCTCAAGCCGCTTGCGCTGGATTATGCGACACGGCTGCTCGAACATCTCGATTATGTCGGTGTTCTTGCGCTCGAGTTTTTCCAGCTGGGTGACCGGCTGCTGGCCAATGAATTTGCGCCGCGCGTGCACAATTCGGGACACTGGACCATCGAAGGAGCGCAGACCAGCCAGTTCGAGAATCACCTGCGTGCCGTAACCGGGCTCACGCCAGGCTCCACCGAGCCCCTGGAGCTCTCGGTCATGATCAACTGTATCGGAGAGATGCCGCCGCTGGACGGGGTCATGAAAATCAGGGGGGCGCACATGCACGATTACGCCAAGGAACCCAGAACCGGCCGCAAGGTCGGTCACGTCACGGTACGAACAGATGATCCTGAATACCTTCGCCAGGTGACCACCGATCTGTGCGACTTGCAGAAATCCGGTTGTCGTTGATAATTCCTGCATCTGTTTGCATTCGAGAGGTAGTTAACCGAGATGGCGTCGATCAAAATCAAGCGAAAGCACTCACTATCACATGCTGAAGTGGTCAAGGCAGTCCAGAATCTCGCTGACGAGCTCTCCGAAAAACTCGATGCGGACTACGAGTGGGAAGGGGATAACCTGAGTTTCAAGCGCTCCGGAGCCAGCGGCAAGGTCAGCGTCGGCAAGCAGGATCTCGAAGTCGATATCAGGCTCAGCATGCTCCTGACTCCACTGAAGGGCAAGATCGAACAGACGGTCAACGACTATCTCGACGAAAATCTCGCCTGATCAGCGATTTGCCGGTCATTGACCGGTATCACTTCCGTTTCCCTTCAAAAGCCACTAGTCTGGAGTCTGTATTCAGGCAAGAGTCATGCTCATGACTTCCGGACAAGGCGACGACCAGCAGCCACTTCCGGCTGATTATCCAGCAGCTCCTCATACCCTCAGCAGCAAGCAGACAGCCGAATTGTTGCGAGTCAATCCGGCGCATGGACTCGATAGCGATCAAGTCGGGGAGCGCCGCCGCATCTTTGGTCCCAACAACATCCGCGAGAGTGAACAGACGGGCTTTTTACACAAGCTGCTGATGCAATTGAAGGATGTCATGATCCTCGTGCTGCTTGCAGCCGCAGTGATTGCCGGTGCGATCGGGGACATGACCGACACCATCGTGATTCTCGTGATCGTGCTGCTGAACGCAATTATCGGCGCGGTTCAGGAGTACAGGGCCGAGCAGGCGGTCACTGCGCTGAAAAAAATGACAGCGCCTGATGCACGCGTACGCCGGGGAGGGCATTTTCATACCGTCTCATCCGAAGATGTCGTGCCCGGGGATATCGTACTCATCGAGGCCGGCAACGTGGTGCCCTGTGACCTGCGTCTCTTTGAGACTGTCGATTGCCAGGTTGACGAATCTGCGCTGACAGGCGAATCCACGACGGTCGACAAGCAGACAGAGAAACTCGATGTGGAGGACCTGCTTGCAGCCGATCGAACGAACATTGCATTCAAGGCGACCAATGTCACACGCGGGCGGGCGCTGGGTATCGCGGTTGCAACCGGTGACAGGACGGAAATCGGACGCATTGCCTCGTTGCTCAGGGAACACAAGAAACAGCTCACCCCGTTGCAGGTGCGTCTCGGGCTTTTCAGCAAGCGACTTGCAGCTGCCGTCATTCTGATTGCGCTGATTGTCTTCGTCGTGGGGCTCGTGCGCGGAGAGGGGCTCTTGTTGATGCTAATGACATCTGTGAGCCTTGCTGTTGCAGCAATCCCTGAAGCACTGCCGGCCGTCATCACGATCGCCCTGG
>JASFFK010000303.1:0-3005 GCA_050124335.1 Chromatiales bacterium
GTTGTCGCACTTTGATATTGCAGTAGACCAGGACGGTTTCCTTATCAGCGACCATCCCGGGATCAGAGACGAGTCTTTTGACCTGATACCGATGATCAGGCAGGCCCTGTCGATCAAGAAGAAGCATGCAGAAAGTGAACTGAGAATTGTCGCGTCTGCATGGACGGCTCCTCCATGGATGAAGGATATTGAAGACTGGTATCAACCACCCTCTTCAGAAAACGGACTCACTGGATATGGCGGTGTCCTGAAGCCCGGTTATGAATCCGCTTATGCAGACTATCTCCTGAGATACATCGATGCCTATCGTGAACAGGGAATCCGGATCTGGGGAATAACACCCGTCAACGAGCCACTGGGCAACAATGGACAGTGGGAGAGCATGCATTTCACAGCAGAATCACAAAAAGCGTTTATCAGGGATCACCTGGGACCAAAGTTGCGAGAATCTGCATATAAAGACATCAATCTGCTCATCTACGATCAGAATCGCGACCTTCTGGAAGCATGGATGGACGAGATCTGTTCTGATCCCGCCACCGCCCGATATGTCGATGGTGCAGCTGTTCACTGGTACGAAAGTAGCTTCAAGGTCTATGAAGATGTATTCGATCGCGTCCATGCAAAGTACCCGAATTGCCCGATACTTCATACCGAAGGCTGCATAGACAATCTCGGAAACGACGCACCCGCCGGGATACTCGATCCTGCGGGTTACAAGGAGTCAGGCTGGTTTCGAAATGATGCATTCTGGTGGAATGACAATGCGACAGACTGGGCCTACTCGGCAACCTGGCCCGGTGTCGATGCTGATGATCATCCTGCCTATACACCGGTTCATCGCTATGCCCGAAATATCATTGTCAGCCTGAACTACTGGGTTACAGGCTGGATAGACTGGAATATCGTTCTGGACAAGAGGGGAGGGCCGAATCATGCGGGTAATTTTTGCGGCGCACCGATCATGATCGATACTGCATCCGGGGACGTCTACTACACACCCGTTTTCAGTATTCTGTCGCAATTCAGTCGCACAATCCGCCCTGGTGACAGGGTGGTATCGACCGAGATCTGTCGGGATAAGGAGATGCCGGATACTCTCTACGCCTGCGCAACCATATCCAGCGAACGGGTGTTGACGGTGCAGATACTCAACACCGGCAAAAAAAGTTGTGAATACCGGCTGCAAATCGGTAACAGCAACGCTGTCGTCGAACTGGATGGAAACTCGTTACAAACGATCAGGATCGGACTGAATCCGCAATAAACGCATACGTCAATGACGTGATTACCGGATTTATCATGCACCCTGTTTCGATCGTATTTTCAAAGAAAACGACAGGGGTACGTACGTCGGCTACCCCGCCCGAGTGAAGCTCTACAGCATGTGTCAATACTTGCTTGACAAGCTATAGTGATTGAAGCAAACTGCTATATAGCATAAAAATGATGTTACTGGAGGGTCCATGCGATATCTGATCACCCGGCCTGGCTTCAGGAAACTGTGTTTAATTGCAGCAGCCCTGTTGCTTGTCATGACAAGCCCGTTATTACAGGCTGCCAGTCCCGACATTGTCAGAACCCACAAGGACAGCAAGGGATGGAAACTCAAAGTCAACGGTGAGGACTTTTTCGTCAAGGGTGTTGTCTGGGGCTACAGTCCTCGATACGAGAACTTTACCTACAACCTGTGGGGCAAGTCAGACGATTACATCAAGAAAGTGCTGGATCATGATTTTGGCCTGATGAAGAAAGCGGGTGTCAATGCGATCCGATCCTTTGCAACTATCCCTCCCGAATGGATTACCTATATTGATGACAAATACGGCATCAAAACCGCCATCAATCCCTTGATGGGGCGCTATGGTGCAAACATAGGCGGAAAGTGGGTCGAAAATCCTGACTACTCTGATCCGCTTACCCGTCAAACTCTGAAGAAAGAAGCACTGGATACTGTAAAAAAATACAAGGATGTTCCCGGCGTGCTGATGTTTGCACTTGGTAATGAAAGCAACTACGGACTGTCATGGAGAAGTTTCGAGATCGAAAACCTTCCTGTCGGCGAACAGGAGACAGAGAAAGCAAAATACCTTTACAGTCTTTTCGCGGAAACAATCACCGAAGCACAAAAAATCAATCCAAATCATCCAATCACTATCGTCAACGGTGATATCCAGTACCTCGACCTCATGTCCAAATACGCAAAGGACTGGAACTTACTCGGCGTAAACGCCTACCGCGGCAAGACGTTCACGGATCTCTGGAAAGACGTCAAACAGGGGCCGGATGTACCTGTAATATTTTTTGAATTCGGCAGTGACGCTTTCAATGCGAAAGAGTTCCGGGAGGATCAACGGGCCCAGGCTGACTACCTCAGAAGACAATGGATTGACATGTACAACAACAGTTATGGCCGTGGCTACGGGAATTCGATTGGCGGCTTCGTTTTCGAATGGCGTGACGAGTGGTGGAAATACAAGCAAGACGAAAACCTCGATCAGCAGGATTACAATGCATCATGGGAAAACGGCGGATACGAGTTTGACCATGTAGCAGGCAAGGCCAACATGAACGAGGAGTGGTTTGGCATCACGCGTCTGGGTGACGTTGACAGGGATGGTGTCCACACAGCACAACCTAGAATGGCCTACGATGTACTTGCCGAGGTTTGGGCGGTTGATCCATACGCGCAATCACAACGAGAGATTGACGCATCCCTTGAAAGCATCGACATGGAAGCACTCGCCTTGATGAGCAGGGAACGTGATCAGGCAGCAGGCTGGAGTGAAAAGCCGAAAGCCTTCGAATTCACAGGAGGCGAAGTCATCCTTGATTTCCTCAGCAAGGGCTATGATACCGTCAGCCCATACCCGGGCAATGGACGGGTCGAGAATGATGATGGCGAAATGGTATTTCTCGACTTCGCATTTCACCCGGTCAAGAATTTCTGGGGTGATTTCACGATCAACATCATTGCAAATGCTTCCGACAGTGACTTTGAATTC